>NZ_JALBGW010000193.1:0-8287 GCF_023006485.1 Neorhizobium sp. BETTINA12A | reverse complement strand
CGCGGCATCTTCCGTTGCGGCCGTGGCCGGTTTGGTCGCCTGCGGCGACGCGCCGGTGGTCGGATGGACGATCGAGGGGTTGTTCGGAGCCACGTTCATCGCCACTTCGACCGGTTTGGCGCTGCTGCCGATCGACGAGGTCCGGAGCTCGACGTCGGAAAGCAGCGGCCCGGTCGGCAGCGGCTTGCGCGGCAGGAACAGGTTGGCGTTCTCGATCAGCTGCGGCACGACCGGTGCGTCGGTGATGATCACATGCGCACCGCGCTCGGTGATCTGGTAGAGCGATCTGGCGAAGGCGCCCGGCATACGCACGCAACCATGCGAGGCGGGATAGTTCGGGACGCTGTTTGATTCGTGAAGCGCGACGCCCGACCAGGTGAGGCGCTGCATCCACGGCATGGGCGCGTTCGAATAGAGGTTGGATTCGTGATATTTCTGCTTTTCGAGGATCGAAAAGATGCCGCTCGGCGTCGAATGGCCTTCCTTGCCGGTCGACACTTTCGAGGTGGCGACGACCGTTTCGCCGTCATAGACGACCAGCGACTGCTTGTCCTTGGAAACGATGATCTGCAGCGTGCGGGCACCTTCCGCAAAAGCTGCATGCGACAGCATGGTCGCAGACAAAAGACCTAACCCGAACACCAGGCGACGCAACATGACCGACCCCATACGCAATACAAGACCGGCACATTAGCGCATGAGGTTTAAGGAAGGTTATCCGCGCCGCGAGTAGTTTTAACGTTATGGTTAATAACGGATCACATTTCATTGATCCCGGCGGCGGCTTCCGAAAGTATATCCGGTCTCGACCGCGGCCTTGCCGAACTTGTCGCGCAACTTGTCCATCGCCGCTTCCGCAGCCGCGCGGCGGCCGGCCTGGCGGTCGACGAGGTCAGGCGGGTCCGCAAGTGTCGGGTCGCCGAGATCGGTGACGCCGATGCCGAGCAGGCGGAATTTGGTGCCGTCGGTCTCCTTTTCCATCAGCGACAGGCCGGTCCTGAAAATACGGTCGGCGAGCTGGGTCGGGTCTTCCAGCCGCTTGTTGCGGGTGCGGCTCTTGAAGTCGGCGGTCTTCAGCTTGAGAACCACAGTCTGGCCGGCGATCCCGTGTTTCTTCAGCCGCGTCGAGACCTTTTCGGAAAGCCGGCGCAGGATCGGCACGAGGTCGTCATAACCCGAGATGTCGTCGAAGAAGGTGGTCTCGGCCGAAACGCTCTTCGCCGCATCGTTGACATGCACTTCGCGGTCGTCGATGCCGCGCGAGAGCCGATAGAGCCGCTGGCCCATGGAGCCGTAGCGGCGCATCAGGTCGGCCTCCTGCATGGTCTGGAGCTGGCCGATCGTGCGGATTCCGTCCGCCTCCAGTGTCGCGTTGAAAGCCTTGCCGACGCCCCAGATGGTGGTGACCGGCCGGGCCGCCAGGAATTCCAGCGCCTCTTGCCGCCCGATCACCGAAAAGCCGCGCGGCTTCTGAAGATCGGAGGCGACCTTGGCGAGGAACTTGCAATAGGAGAGGCCGACCGAGATGCTGATGCCGATCTCGTCCTGCACCCGCTTGGCGAATTTCGCAAGGATGCGGGCCGGCGGGGCGTGATGCAGCCGTTCGGTTCCGGCGAGTTCGAGAAAGGCCTCGTCGATCGACAGCGGCTGAACCAGCGGCGTCAGATCGTGCATCATGGCGCGCACCTGCCGCCCGACAGTGACGTATTTTTCCATGTTGGGCGGGATCACGACGGCGTCCGGGCAGAGTTCCAGCGCCTTGAACATCGGCATCGCCGAGCGCACGCCATTGATGCGGGCGATATAGCAGGCCGTCGAGACGACGCCGCGTTTGCCGCCGCCGATGATCACCGGCTTGTCGGCGAGTTCCGGGTTGTCGCGCTTTTCGATCGTCGCATAGAAGGCATCGCAATCGATATGCGCCAGCGTCAATGCGTAGAGTTCGTTGTGATAGACGAGACGCGGGCTGCCGCAGGCGCGGCAACGGCGCACCTCCGCCTTCTGCTCCGCAAGGCAGTCGCGACAGAAGCCGGGTGTCTTGTCAGGCGTAGGCGTCATGGCAGAGAACAAAGGTTGAACACCGCGACGTTAAGGCCTAAGCTCGTGAGTCACAAGGGAGAGCATAGAGGTTTGGCGTGGATATCGATCTTCGTTTCGAGCCCGTGACGGCAGAGCGCTGGGGGGATTTCGAAATGCTCTTCGGCCCGCAGGGTGCCTTCTACCACTGTTGGTGCGTCGCTCTGCGCCTGCCGCATGCGGTGCGCACCAAGATGCAGCCGCAGGAGCGGAAGGATCATATCCACGACCGTATAAATGCTGGTCCGCCGCCCGGCATTCTGGCTTACGCGGATGGTGAACCGGTGGCCTGGGTGCAGGTCGGACCGCGCCATGATGTGCCGCAGTTCAATTCGCCGCGCACCGTTTCGCGCCCGCTGGAGGAGGCGGATGCAACCGATCCCTCCGTCTGGGCGGTCAGCTGCTTTTTCCTGACGCCGAAGCTCAGGGGCAAAGGACTGAGCCACCGCCTGCTGTCTGGCGCCGTCGACTATGCGCGGCATATGGGAGCGCGGTTCGTCGATGCCTGTCCGATCGATCATGTGAAGCAGTCGAAATCGGTGACGCTGTGCATCGGCTCGACGGCGATCTTCGACGCCGCCGGCTTCGAAGTGGTGGAGCGCCGCAAGGACGGACGACCGCTGATGCGGCTGGAACTTTAGATGTCAGGCGGCTTTGGACTGGATATGGGTATAGATCAGTTCGGCAGCATGACCCCAGTTCGTCGCCCGGATGATGCCGTCGTCCGGCTTCGGCGCCAGAAGGTGGAGCGGAGAGTCGGGCATCATATGGAGGACGAGGCATTCTGCGACGTGATCCCGCACCGAGTGCAGGTTATGCGCCATGTCATCGATGAAGACGCAGGGCAGGGGGCGTCCGTCGTGCAGACGCTGCATGATCGGTCCCTTGGGTTCTTCGCTGGCGATCAGCGGGAAGGTGAGGCCGATCCGGTCGAGAAGCCGGCGGCGGTGCTCCTGGTAGCGCGGCGGCATCGCGGTGAGGAACACGACGTCGGCATCCTTCGACAGCGCGTCGAGCGTCTGGACGACGAAGTCGAACGGGATCTGCCAGTTTTCCTGGGCTTCGAAAAAGGCCTCGATCAACCGACGCACGTCCGGATGTTCGAGCGCGATCTGGGTCTCTATGGAAACGATATTGCCGGTGAGCCGGAACGAGCGCGGCAGCAGTTCATGGCCTTCGCCGCGCAGAAAGTCCTGGAAGGGCGCCACGAAGTGCAGCACCACATCGTCGATGTCGCAGACGACGAGCGGCCGGTCGCCGAGGCGCACATGGGAAAGGTCGAGGATCTCGCTCATCTCAATAGTCGCCGGAATCGAGCCCGGGTCCGGAATAGTGGTGCGAGGCGGCCGCCACGGTTTCAGGCTTTGTATCCGTCGCCTCGCAGAAGGCCAGCAGAGTCGGCTCATGCCCCATCAGGAAATCGATCATGCCGGCGAGAAAGCCCGGATCGTTCACCGCATTTCGCAGCTGATTGGGCTGGACGCCGGAAAGGGCCAGGAAACGGCCGAGCATATCGGGCTCGTTGGCGAGCCATTCGAGAATGGCGGCCGCGGTCTCTTCCGCCTGGGGTCTGCTGTTTCGAGTATTACCGGGGTCGCGCCGCATTGTCTGCCGAGTTACCTCTTTTTCAACTATATGGCTTTACCGTGCCTGATAGGCGCTCTGTGGAATCGGCCGTTCCGGGAGCTTATATACTGAAGGCACTCATGCAAGCCGGGATTTAAGGAACGGATCGCTATGCCCAAACGGGTCATGATCGTCGAGGACAACGAGCTGAACATGAAGCTCTTCCGCGACCTGATCGAAGCATCGGGATACGATACCATCCAGACCCGCAACGGTATGGAAGCGCTTGATCTGGCACGAAAATATCGCCCAGACCTGATTTTGATGGACATCCAGCTGCCCGAGGTTTCTGGCCTCGAAGTCACCAAATGGCTGAAGGAAGACGACGAGCTGCATGTCATTCCGGTGATCGCGGTGACCGCCTTTGCGATGAAGGGCGATGAGGAGCGCATTCGCCAGGGTGGATGCGAGGCCTATGTCTCGAAACCCATTTCAGTGCCGAAATTTATCGAGACAATAAAGACATATCTCGGCGACGCATGAAAACGGGACGGACCTCATGACGGCGCGGATACTTGTAGTCGACGATATTCCGGCGAATGTGAAGCTGCTCGAAGCCAGGCTTCTGGCCGAATATTTCGATGTCCTGACCGCCGACGACGGTTACAAGGCGCTGGCGATCTGCGACAGCACCCATGTGGACCTGATCCTGCTCGACATCATGATGCCTGGTATCGACGGTTTCGAGGTCTGCGAACGGCTGAAGGCCAATCCGCGCACCGCCCATATTCCCGTCGTCATGGTCACGGCGCTTGACCAACCGTCCGACCGCGTGCGTGGCCTCAAAGCCGGTGCCGACGATTTCCTGACCAAACCGGTCAACGACCTGCAGCTCATTTCACGGGTAAAGAGCCTGGTGCGGTTGAAGACGCTCAGCGACGAGCTGCGCATCCGCGCCGACACCGCCAGCAATATCGGGCTGGAAGACATGCTGAAGGGCGCTGACGGTCGCGACGAGATGGCCCAGGTCCTTCTCGTCGATGGCCGCGCAAGCTCGCAGGAGCGCATCATCAAGGCGCTGAAGCCGGTCGCCGGCGTCATTGCCATGTCCGATCCGCAGGCTGCCCTTTTCGAAGCGGCGGAGAACCCGGTCGATCTGGTGATCGTCAACGCCAATTTCGACGAATACGATCCGCTGAGACTATGCTCGCAGCTTCGCTCGCTGGAGCGCACCCGGTTCCTGCCGCTGCTCCTGGTGACAGAAATGGGTGCTGACGACCTGATCGTCCGGGCGCTCGACCTCGGCGTCAACGACTATATCGTTCGGCCGATCGACCCGAATGAGCTCATGGCCCGCGTGCTCACCCAGATCAAGCGCAAGCGCTACAACGACCGCCTGCGCATGAGTATGCGCCAGACCATCGAGCTTGCCGTCACCGACGGCCTGACCGGGCTCAACAACCGGCGTTATCTCGATAATCACCTCAAGGTACTGTTCAATCGCGCTGCCGCGCGCTCACGGCCGCTGTCCGTCTGCATCACCGATATCGATCGCTTCAAGTCGGTCAACGACGCCTACGGCCACGATGCGGGCGACGAGGTGCTGAAGGAATTCGCGGCCCGCGTCCGCTCGACGGTAAGGGGAGCCGATCTTGCCTGCCGTTACGGCGGCGAGGAATTCGTGGTTGTCATGCCCGATACCGATTCGATGTCGGCCGCAGTGATTGCCGAACGGCTTCGCAGCATCATCGAAAGTCAGCCGTTTCATTTGAAGACGGCAGGCATCATGCTCAACATCACGGCATCGCTCGGGATTGCATGCAATGCGCATGGGGCCGAGACACCGGAGCAGCTCATGAAACAGGCCGACCGCGCGCTCTACGAAGCGAAGAATGGCGGGCGCAATCGCGTGGTTGCCGCTGCCGCTTAGAGAATCAGAAAACCCTAAATTGCATGTTGGCCGCCTACAAGGCGGGCGTGCTGTGGAAAAGCCGAAGGTGTCCCCAGTTATTTCAAGCGAGAACCTGATTTTTTACAGGTACGAATTGATGGACCAATTTCATGAACAGTGATCGGTTAATTCTGCTGCTGCAGTGCATTCAAGAAATTCCGAATGTATCCATGGGGCGCTCCAGGCCCGCCAATCGAGAATAGCTGTGCGAATTGGCTTCTCCGAAATTGCATGGCTGAGGAGATAACCAGTGTTCCTCAAGGATGTTCTTGAATTCAGGTCAAGGTTCCAAGAGTTTGATTGCCTTAAGCATATAAAGCCTCGGGGATGATCTTTAATTTTTTACAAGAAAAACAGGCAAAATATGAATAGCGGACGCGAATTTTAACCAACAACAGTGGCAGAACCGGTATCAGATTAAGAATCTGTTGATTTTCTTTTGGTTTTGCGCAATTTTGACGCTTAACGAAGATAACGTTCCCGAAAGGGACGCCGATACCCCATGATGCTCAGGTCCGCCGCATCTCCTGGGTCGTGGGGTCGGTCGACCGGCAGGCATACCAAAGCGGTTCCTCGTGCCGTGATTGCAGGCTGGTCGACCCCCATTTGAAAGCGCCGCTTCCAGCCTCTGGAGCGGCGCTTTTCCATTTCTACGCAGCCTGTCCCGCTCTGGATCATACCGCTCCCGCATCGGCCCGAAAACCGGTGCCGATTGTCGGAGAGCATGATGCGGCAATTTAAGGATCTGGAGCGCCTTGGTGGGGCCGAATGAACGGACGGCGCTAGAGTGATGCCCAAAAGAAAAGGCGCCAAGCCTCTCGGCTGGCGCCCTTCGAGAACCCTCGGATCAAGGTTTACTTGATCTTGGTTTCCTTGAACTCGACGTGCTTCTTGGCGACCGGATCATACTTGGTCTTGGTCATCTTGTCGGTCATCGTGCGGCTGTTCTTCGTGGTGACGTAGAAGAAACCGGTGTCAGCCGTCGACAGCAGCTTGATCTTGATGGTCGTAGCTTTCGCCATGGTGTTCTGCCTCTAAGAAAAAATGAAGCCGCGGACGCGGGTTGGGTCCACGGCGAAATCTGGCGCGAAATTACAAATCGCGCTCGAAAAGTCAACTCCGTTTTGACCGGAAAAGCATTCGGCAGATGGAAACCAGCACATAGAAGCCGAAGAATCCCGCCAAGGCCCAGGCAAAACCGTCATTGCCAGCGATATCGATGGCAGCGCCGATACCCTGCGGACCGGCAACCGTACCGACCGCATAACAGAAGATGAAGGCCGCGTTTGCGGCAGCAAGGTCGGCACCGCTGAGCCGCGACCCGAGATGCGCTAGGCCCACCGTATAGAGGCCGGAGACGCAACCGCCCCAGAAGAACAGGACCACGGCCATCATGATCCAGTTCTGGATCAGGAAGGGCAGGGCAAGCGATCCCGCGACGCCGAGCACCGCCATGGCGGTGAGGAGTGGCCGGCGGTCCCTCAGCTTGTCGGAATAGAGGCCGAGCGGGATCTGGAAGGCCATGTTGCCGATGCCCATCACCGTCAGCAGCAGCGCGGCCTGCGCTTCGGTCAGCGCCGAACGGATCGCATAGATCGGGAACAGCGACAGCCCGCCCGCCGACACCGCACCGAAGGCGAATACCGCCGCCGTCGCTGTCGGAACGAGGAAGATGTAGTGGAAGAAGTGTCGGTCCGGCTTGGTATCCAGCACGGGACTTTCATGGCGGGCGATGAAGATCGGGATGATCGCCAGCATGATGATCGCCGCACCGACCAGGAAAGGCAGGACGCCGTCGCTGCCGAGCGCGGAGAAGAGCAGGGGACCGATCGCGAAGCCGATGGCGAGCACGGTGGCGTAAATGCCGAGAACGAGCCCACGGCGCCTTGGCGGGGCCGCCTCGTTGATCCAGAATTCCGACAGGATGAAAAGCGTCGTCGTTGCGCCGTGGAAGGTGAAGCGCAGCGGGAACCACATCCAGAAGGCATCCGCGTAATAGAAGCCGATGGCGCTGATGGCAGCAATGAGCACCGCGAACATCATGGTGCGCGCCACGCCGCAGTCATGGGCGATTTTGGTGGTGATCGGCGCGGCGACCATCGAGGCGACGCCGGCCATGGCGGCGTTGAGGCCGATCAGGGTGGAGGAGATTCCGCGCTTTTCAAGAATGATGCTGAGGAGCGGCAGGCCGAGGCCGATGGCAATGCCCACGGCACTGATGGCGGATATGGCGGCGATCAGCGACGGCCAGTGAATCTTCTCGACATGGCCGTTGGCGTCTGTCGTCGGCTGAGCCATTCAATGTTCCTTACAGTCGGCTGCGGACGAATCGTCCATGACGCATGAAGTAGAAGGACACCGGGCCTCCAAACGGTAAAGACGGATCGAATGCCATCAGGTTTTTCACGTCCTCCAGAACCGCCTGCGTGATGCGCGGGAGTTTCAGACCCGAAAGCTCGGCAATGTCAAGCCAGCGCACGTCCTGAAGTTCGTTTGAGTCGCCAAGAAGCGCCATGTCGAAGCGGGTTTCGTCGGTAAAGGCGAGAAAGAAGCGCGTATCGTAGCGCCGGACATTGCCGGGCGGCGTGATGGCGCGGGCGACATAACGCAGGCGGGAGAGGTCGGCAGCGCTGTCGCCCGCAAGCCCGGTCTCCTCCTGAAGTTCTCTGAGGGCCGCGAGCGCCAGGGCCCGGG
>NZ_JALBGW010000192.1:0-8358 GCF_023006485.1 Neorhizobium sp. BETTINA12A | reverse complement strand
GGCACGAACACGTCGAGCCGCGAGCCGAAGCGGATCAGGCCGAACCGTTCGCCGGCATTGACCGGTTCGGTCGGCTTCACCCAGCAGACGATGCGCCGTGCCACCAGGCCGGCGATCTGCACCACGCCGACCTTGCCGTGGCGGGTGTCGATCACCAGGCCGTTACGTTCGTTGTCGTCGCTCGCCTTGTCCAGTTCGGCATTGACGAACTGGCCGGGGCGATACTCGATGCGGGACACCTGACCGCGCACCGGCGAGCGATTGATATGGCAGTCGAAGACGTTCATGAACACCGAGATGCGCAGCATCGGCTCGGAGCCCAGCTGCAGCTCCGTGGGCGGCACCACCATGGCGACATGGCTGACGCGTCCGTCGGCGGGGCTGAGGATCAGGTCGTCGTCCTGCGGCACCGCCCGTTCCGGATCGCGGAAGAAATAGGCGCACCATAAAGTCAGCACCAGGCCGACCCAGAACAGCGGCTCGGCGATATAACCGAGGATCAGCGAGGCGATGAAGAAGGCGGCGACGAAGATGTAACCTTCCTTATGGATCGGCACGAGCGTGTTGCGGATGGTGTCGAAGAGGTTGATCAACGTTTTCTCCCGTATGGTCAGGGTCACCTGACTACAGCGAAACCGTTTTTGCGGCAATGCGGTTCCAAGACCCAACTGACGGGTTCGGTCGCAATCGCTTTGGCGGTGATCGCGCTTGTGTCGTTCCGCACGGCGGCCACTACCGGTTGTCGTGCGAAGCGAGCACAGGAAATCGAGCCCCTGCCGAGAATACGACCTTAGAGAAGTTTCGCGCCCGATATCAATCTGTGGTTAAATGGCGAGCTCGTTCTTTTGATGATTCAATCTCAAGATGGTCTTTCAGCTGCCATGTCCTTTTCAGATTTCGTTTATCGCCCCTTCGAAACCCTGATCCGGCCCCTCGAAATCCCCCATGAACGTCTGCCCTCCCGCGGCCCCTTCGTGCTGCTCCTGCACTTCATTAGAATGTTCCGGGGGGTTCTGATTTCCATCTCCGTGTTTGCCATGCTGGTGGAATGCATCAACCTTTTCCTGATCTGGAGCCTGTCGATCATCGTTGACGGCGTCGCGGCAAACGGAGCCGCAGCCTTTCTCCACGATCGGTGGCGCCTGCTTGTGGCCATGGGAGTGCTGCTATTCCCGGTTCTGCCTGTCTTCGCATTTTTCGCCAATACGCTTGCCTCGCAAGCGGTCGCGGTCTGCATGCCGGTGGCAATTCAATGGCAGGGGCACAAAGCCGTGGAAAGGCAGGACCTCGGGTTCTTCCATGATCTTTTCGCCGGCCAGGTGGCCTCGCGCCTGTCTCAGGTCGCATCCGCGGTCCAGCAGCAGGTCGTCGTGGCCTTCCAGACGATCCCGCATTTCCTCGTGCAGTTTATCGGGTCGCTGTTCCTGCTCGGGACCGTGGCCTGGCCGCTCGCGCTGCCGGTTCTTATCTGGATTGCCGCCAGCGTTGTCGTTGCCGTTATAGCGGTTCCCCATTTCACCGAGCGCTCCCGCCGTTCGGCCCGCCAGCGCAGCCTGGTCGTGGGTTCGATGACTGATCTCTACAGCAATATCCAGATGGTGAAGCAATTCGCCGCGGAAGACAGCGAAGCAGGCGCCTTGCGCAATGTTTTCGCAAACGTCGTGGAAACCCAGCAGAAAGAACGGCGTATCTACCTGACGACCGACACCGGCATCACAACGCTCAATGTGCTCCTGTGGTTTGCCATGCTCACCGTCGGTTTCTGGGGCATGATCGCCGGGTTTGTCAGCACCGGCCAGTTCGTGGCCTCGCTTTATATCACCCAGCGCCTGTCGGGAAATGCCCGCGCATTTCTGCAGATGGGCCAGCAGATTTTCCAGGCAGTCGGCACCATCCGTGATGCCATGCCGGTGATGACCACGCCGCCAACCATCAACGATGCGCCGGAGGCGCCGCCGCTGGTCGTTTCCCGCGGCGAGATCCGCTTCGAGAATGTCGGCTTTGCATATCGCGCCGACCGAAAGGTTCTCGATAGCCTGACCTTGAACGTTCAGGCAGGCGAGAAGGTCGGATTGGTCGGAGTTTCCGGGGCCGGAAAGACGACGTTGGTGAGCCTGCTTCTGCGATTTTATAACCTGACGAGCGGCTCGATCCTGATTGACGGCCAGGACATTCGCTCGGTCACTCAGGCAAGTCTCAGGGAAAAGATCGGCGTCATTTCGCAGGATGTCGCCCTGCTGCATCGCTCGGTCGGAGACAACATCCGCTACGGAAGGCCCGCTGCTTCGCGGGAGGAAATAGAACAGGCAGCCGTGGCCGCCCAGGCCGACGGTTTCATCGCCGAACTGACCGACGGCGAAGGGCGCAAAGGATACGATGCCTTCGTCGGTGATCGCGGTGTCAAATTGTCCGGCGGCCAGCGACAGCGTGTCGCCATCGCAAGGGTCCTTCTCAAGGACGCGCCGATCCTCGTGCTCGACGAGGCGACCTCCGCCCTCGACAGTGAGTCTGAGGCAGCCATTCAGGATAAGTTAGCGGTGCTGATGAACGGCAAGACGGTGATTGCGATCGCTCACCGGTTGTCGACGATCGCCAAAATGGATCGGATCATCGTTCTCGACAAAAGCCGTATCGTCGAAGAGGGAACGCCAGACGAGCTGCTGACCCGCGATGGCCTCTATGCCCGGCTCTGGAAGCGACAGACCGGTGGTTACATTGCGGATGCTGATGATAGCTAGTGCGTATGAGTGCACTGGGACGACGGCTCCGTACGTCAAGCCGTCGTCAGGTATTGTCCAGGTTTAGTTGCGGTTGCGCCTGGTTACCGCCACCCCAGCCCCGGCGCCACGTGCTTCAAAATGCTCTCCAGCACATGCGCATTGTACTCGACGCCAAGCTGGTTCGGCACCGTTAGGAGCACCGTATCTGCCTCGGCAATCGCTTCGTCGGCCTTCAACTGGTCGATCAGCCTGTCGGGTTCTGCGGCATAGGAGCGGCCGAAGATCGCCTGGGTCTGCGGGTCGATATTGCCGATCTGGTCCTGGCTGTCGCCGCTGCCGCCGAAATAGGCGCGGTCCGTGTCGTTCATCAGCGCGAAGATGCTGCGGCTGACGGAGACGCGCGGTTCGTGGGCGTGGCCGGCTTCCTTCCAGGCCTCGCGGTAGATGCGGATCTGCTCGGCCTGCTGAATGTGGAACGGCTTGCCGCTCTCGTCGGTCTTTAAGGTGGAACTCTGCAGGTTCATGCCGAGCTTGGCGGCCCAGACGGCGGTCGCGTTGGAGCTCGAACCCCACCAGATGCGGTCGCGCAGGCCCGCCGAATGCGGCTCCAGGCGCAGCATGCCGGGCGGGTTGGGGAACATCGGCCGCGGATTGGGCTTGGCGAAACCTTCACCGCGCAGCACGTCGAAGAACACTTCCGCATGGCGCCGGCCAAGATCCGCATCGGTCTCGCCTTCCGCCGGCTGGTAGCCAAAATAGCGGAAACCGTCGATCACCTGTTCCGGCGAGCCGCGGCTGATGCCGAGCTGCAGGCGTCCGCCGGAGATCAGGTCTGCGGCACCGGCGTCTTCCGCCATGTAGAGCGGGTTTTCATAACGCATGTCGATGACGGCGGTGCCGATCTCGATGCGCTTGGTGCGGGCGCCGACGGCGGCAAGCAGCGGGAAGGGCGAGGCGAGCTGCCGCGCAAAATGGTGGACGCGGAAATAGGCGCCGTCGGCACCGAGCTCTTCGGCGGCCACTGCGAGATCTATGGATTGCAGGAGAACGTCGGACGCCGACCGCGCCTGCGACTGCGGCGAGGGGGTCCAGTGTCCGAAGGAGAGAAAGCCGATCTTTTTCATAATGTTACCACCGTGAATTTAATGTGTCTGAGGTTACACGTTAGATGGCATCTCGACCGCGACATGAACAGACGCCGCCCTGTGAACAGTGCGTCCGCTTACCGCGCGGCCTGGGGATCGACCCAGCCCATCCAGGTGGTGAAGGCAAGCAGCGGCGAGCCGAAGAAGATCAGCACCAGCATATAGGCGACAGCGACGCTGCCGAGGACGAGCATGCGGGGAGTGAGGTATCGTTTCATCGTTTTATCCATTATTCCGCCGCTGGAACGCCGCGCAGCACGACGCCGAGGTCGTCGCTCTCGCGCACCTTGCGCAGCTGTTCTTCGGCCTGCACCGCCTCGCGCTGGCGGTTCCACATCGAGGCGTAGAGTCCGTTCTGTTCAAGCAGCGCATTATGCGTGCCCCGTTCCGCAATCCGGCCGTCGCGCAAGACGATGATCTCGTCGGCGCCGATGACGGTCGAGAGCCGGTGGGCGATGACCAGCGTCGTGCGGTTCCTGGAGACCACGTCGAGCGCCGACTGGATCTCGTGTTCGGTCGTAGTGTCGAGCGCCGAAGTCGCCTCATCGAGGATAAGGATCGGCGGAGCTTTGAGGACGGTGCGGGCAATCGCCACGCGCTGCTTCTCGCCGCCGGACAGTTTAAGGCCCCGCTCGCCGACCTTGGTTTCGAAACCGTCCGGCAGGGCGGTGATGAAGTGGCCGATCTGCGCCACGTCTGCGGCGGCAAGCACTTCTTCCTCGCTGGCTGTTGGCCGGCCGTAGCGAATGTTGTAGGCGATCGTATCGTTGAACAGCACGGTATCCTGCGGCACCATGCCGATCGCCGCGCGCAGCGAATGCTGCGTCAGGTCGCGCACGTCCTGCCCGTCGATGGTAATCGAGCCGTCCTGGATGTCGTAGAACCGGTAGAGCAGGCGCGAAATGGTCGACTTTCCAGCGCCCGAGGGGCCCACGATCGCCACCGTCTTGCCGGCCGGCACGTCGAAGGAGACGCCCTTCAGGATCGGCCGGGCCGTATCATAGGAAAAATGCACATCCTTGAAGGAGATCGATCCTTGCGCGATGTCGAGGGGCTTGGCATCCGGCCGGTCGACGACCTCGGGCTGCACTTCCAAGAGCTCGAACATCTGCTCGATATCAGTGAGGCCCTGGCGGATTTCGCGGTAGACGAAGCCGATGAAGTTGAGCGGCACGGAAAGCTGCAAGAGCAGCGCGTTGACGAACACGAAGTCGCCGATCGTCTGCTCGCCGCGCTGCACGGCCAGCGCCGACATCACCATCATCACGGTGGTGCCGAGGCCGAAGATGACGCCCTGGCCGAAATTGAGCCAGCCGAGCGAGGTCCACACGTCGGTCGCAGCCTTTTCATAACGCGCCATCGACGAATCGAACCGCCTGGCTTCCATCTCCTCGTTGCCGAAATATTTGACCGTCTCGAAATTGAGGAGCGAATCGATCGCCTTGGTATTGGCGTCGGTGTCGCTGTCGTTCATCGAGCGGCGGATGGCGATGCGCCAGTCGCTGGCCTTCACCGTGAACCAGATGTAGAGCGCCACCGTGATCGCCGTCACCGCGACATACCAGAAGCCGTAGCTGACCCAGAAGATCACCGCCGTCAGCAGGAATTCGAGCAGCGTCGGCACGGTGTTGAGGATTGTGAAGCGGACGATCGTTTCGATGCCCTTGGTGCCGCGCTCGATGATCCGCGACAGGCCACCGGTCTTGCGCTCCAGATGAAAACGCAGCGACAGCTGATGCATGTGCACGAAGGTGCGGTAGGCGAGCTGGCGCACGGCATATTGCCCGACCGAGGCAAACAGCGCGTCGCGCAGCTGGTTCAAGCCGACCTGCAGGATACGGGTGAAATTGAGCGCGATGACCAGCACCACGGCGCCGAGCAGGAAGGCGGGCAGCACGCCCGCCATGTCCAGCTTGCCGTTCAGCGCATCGGTTGCCCATTTGAAGAAATAGGGTACCGTCAGCAGTACGAACTTGGCGAGGAACAGATAGAAGGTCGCCCAGATGACCCGGGCCTTCAGATCGGCGCGACCCTCGGGCCACATATAGGGCCACAGGTTGACGAGCGTGCCGAGCGGATTGCTGGCATCCGCCGAAATGGTCTTCTTGGTATTCGCCATCGATGTCTCCGGAGCGGGCGCGGGTCAGCCGCATATGGAATTGCCTCTCGCTCCGACCCTCGGCACGAAAAGCCGCTGGCCTCAAGCGTCCCGCACCATCGCTGGGGGAAGCAGAAAGCCGGCGGCTTGCGTCCTTCTCCCGTTCAAATGGGAGGGGAGGGTCCGCAGGACGCAGGCGGATGAGAGGCGTTCCCAAATACGACTGTCCCGATAACGGGCGCGTCAAAACGCCTCCCGCACATAAGGTTCGGCGGCGGATGTTGCAATGACGGTTTCGTGAAAGTTCAAAGGCCGGGCGGAAGACGGAAGGAAGGCCGGGCGGGATTTTCGCCCGGCCCTGGCCTGTCGTGTCACTTGGTGCTGGCGGAGGCGGCGGGCGTGGCGCCTGCGGCGGGCTTGGTGGTCGCTGCCGGCGTCGGCCAGGAAATGTAATAATAGGCCTCGCCGACCATGCCGAAATAGGAGCTGGCCCCGGTCGCCTTCTCGATATAGCTGCCGTCGGCGTTGCGCACGAACTTGCCGCCGTCGTCCCGCGTCAGGCGGTCCTTCAGGAATTGGGTCCAGTCGGACTTGTCGACCGAGGTGACGCCGGTCGAGGTCTGCTTGCCGTCGGTAATATCCCAGGCGGTGATCTGGTCGCCGGCGACCGCGTCGGTCAGCTTCAGTGTGCCGGCGTCGAGCGCTTTCTGCATCGCCTCGGCCATCGCCTTGCTGTCGGGGTTCGCCTTCAGCGCGTCCAGCTTCTCCTGCAACGCCTTCATGAATGCCTTGCTGGACATGTCGCCGACCGATCCGTCGCCGGCCGTCTCGTCTGGCGCGGTGCCGTTCATCGTCCGCTGCAGCGAGGCGATCAGCGCCGCGATCTTGTCGTCCTCATAGTCGTCTCCGCCGTTGCTGCCCGGGAACAGCATGTCGGCAAGCGACGAGGAGGACGAGCCGGACGTCGAGCTGCCCGGCGTCCGGTTGTCGGAGACATCTTTGAATGCGTTGAGAGCTGCCTGAGAGGACCAAATCCGAATAGAATTAATGCTGGAAACCATTTTATTCTCCTGTCCGCGCGGCATGGATCAGAGCCGGAGATAATATGCGAGCACGCCGCCTGACCACCGCGGTATTCCCCCTAACCTGCGCGAAGCTGGCCGAAACGGAGTCGGAGGCCGCTTTACCGCCCAAGGGCCTTTTGGGGAGGCTGGGATGGACGGGGACGTGAATGTGGCTAAGGGGCTGGGTCGTTTTCACGGGGCGGGGGAATCGCCCCCGGTTTCTTGGCAGGGAAGATGCGCTGGAAGAGTCTTTCGCTCCGCCGACGCGGCGCGGCTGGATTCCTGTGACGAGCACAGGAATGAGGGAGATAGGGGAGCTGTCCGCGATTATCTGCAACGCCTCAGACCTGGGTTCCTCTTTGCAAAAGCAACCTCGAAACTAGCTTCCGAAGACACATCGGATTTGGAGTGAAGGCTTGGGCCTAAACCACCCTCATTCCTGTGCTTGTCACAGGAATCCAGCAGCCGCGCGTCTGCGCGGCGGGGACTCTGCCCCAACGACTTCATAACGAATGCAGATGCGAGGCGATGTCCTCCCAATCCGGATTGCGTTCCTCGATCAGATTGAGTTTCCATTTCCGCGGCCATTTCTTCATCGTCTTCTCGCGGGTGATCGCGTCGACAAGGAGGTCGTATTCCTCGAACCAGACGAGCGTCTTGACCCCGTATTTCGACGTGAAGCCGGGTGTGAGTTCGTTCTGGTGTTCGTAAAGGCGGCCGGGGAGATCGCGCGTCACGCCGATATACAGCGTACCATTGCGTTTAGAGGCGAGAATGTAGACGTAACCCTTCATGGTTGAAGTGTGGCGCCGGCGATTATCGTGCGCAAGTGGTCTTTCGCACCGCCGACGCGGTGCTGCTGGATTCCTGTGACGAGCACAGGAATGAGGGAATTTGGAGAACCGCCGCAGTCCCAAGCAACGTCTCCGAAGGGCCGAAAGTGTTGCCCGCAAGGGCTTATCCGCCCCGCCCACTTAACCAGAGAAAGCGCCTCCCGCCCCTTACGACCGGCGATGCATCATCCGCTGGCGGTGGAGTTCTTCCGAGTCGGGCAGGGCCTCGTCCGGCACGCCAAAGATCTGGCCGGGCTGGATGACGTCGGGGTTGCGGATCTGGGCCTCGTTGGCGAGGTAGATCGTCGTATAGCGCACGCCCTGGCCATAGACGCGGCGGGAGATCTGCCAGAGCGTGTCGCCGCGGCGGATGATGACCGAGCTGCGTTCGCTCTGCGTCAGCGCCTCCTGCTGGATGGTGCGGGCGCCGCTGGCATCGGTTGCGGTCATCGGGGCGGCGGTGGCCACTTCGACGCCGTGCAGTTCGCGAGCAATGAT
>NZ_JALBGW010000191.1:0-8408 GCF_023006485.1 Neorhizobium sp. BETTINA12A | reverse complement strand
CATCCGCCGCTGGGCGCACCCCGATCCGTTAAAGCGGCTTGTCGGCCTCGCCGCCGCGTGCGGGCTGGCCGTCGCCGCGATCGGTCTCGTCTCCGGCGGGCAGACTTTCGGAACCGGCTACGATCAGGCAAAATCGATGCTGGAGGGCCAGACGATCTCGCCGGTGTTTTTCATCGAGAAGCTCGCGGCGACCTTCCTATCGATGATTTCAGGCATTCCGGGCGGTATTTTCGCGCCATCGTTATCGGTCGGAGTCGGGTTGGGCGCAACACTCGGAACGCTCCTCGGGGCCAGTGTCGCCCTTTCGGCCCTGCTCGGCATGGCGGGTTACTTCGCCGGCGTTGTGCAGGCGCCGATGACGGCCTTCGTGATCATCATCGAGATGACCGGCAACCATCAGGCCGTCATCCCGATCATGGCGGCGTCGATGCTCGGCTACATCACCTCGCGCATGCTTTCGCCGGAACCACTTTATCACGGCCTGTCGCGCGCCTTCATCGCCGCCAGCATCCGCGCGAGACGCGCGGAGGAGCGCACGGCAAGCTAGACCTTAGACCTTATTTGCGGAAAACCTTCCAGCGGGTCGGGCGAAAACGCGTTTCGCTGCCGAGCTCGATCGGCGCATGCAGCGGCACTTCGACCTCGACGTGATAAGGCGCGTGGCCGTCATTGGCGATGTCGATTTCGGCAATCCGGGTGCCGGCAAGGCGGCGACAGGCGGTGACCTTGCCGAACAGCGCATCCGGCGCGTCGACAAGCGTCACGTCTTCCGGCCGGAAGAACAGTTCCCCTGCCCCGCTGCCGGTTTCCGCAATGCCGATCGGCTGGCCCTGGAAAAGCATGGTGCCATCCCTGACCTCGACCGGGAGCTGCGAGGACTCGCCGATGAAGGAAAAGACGAAGGGCGAGCCGGGCCGGTCATAAACGTCGTCGGCCGAGCCGACCTGCTCGATCTTGCCCTGGCTCATGACCACGACGCGGTCGGCGAGTTCCAGCGCCTCTTCCTGGTCATGGGTGACGAAGACGGTGGTGTGGCCGGTGCGGTCGTGGAATTCCCGCAGCCAGCGGCGGAGTTCCTTCCTGACTTTGGCGTCGAGTGCGCCAAACGGTTCGTCGAGCAGCAGGATGCGCGGCTCGATCGCCATGGCGCGGGCAAGCGCGACGCGCTGGCGCTGGCCGCCGGAAAGTTGGTTCGGATACCGCTTCTCGAGCCCGCCGAGCTGGACCATCTCCAGGAGTTCGGAGACCCGGCGGCGGATTTCCGTCTTCGGCGGGCGGCTGGCAGCCGGGCGGACCTTGAGGCCGAAGCCGATATTCTCGGCAACCGTCATATGCCGGAACAGCGCATAATGCTGGAAGACGAAACCGACATTGCGCTCCTGCACCGAATGGTGCGAGGCGTCCTGATCACCGAAGAAGATCTTGCCCGATGTCGGGAAATCGAGGCCGGCGATCAGCCGCAGCAGCGTCGTCTTGCCGGAACCCGACGGGCCGAGCAGCGCGATCAGCTCGCCGGAGGCGATCTTCAGCGACACGTCGTTCAGCGCCGGGAAACGATCGAATTCCTTGCGGATATTGTTGATGGTGACTTCCATCTAGCCTCAGACCTTTCAATGCCTGCCGCCGGCAGCGCCGGCACCGAACCGAAGTTCGAGAAGGGTTTTCAATGCAAGGGTGACGAGCGCCAGCAATGCCAGCAGCGACGCCACCGCGAAGGCCGCGACGAAGTTATACTCATTATAGAGTATCTCCACATGCAGCGGCATGGTGTTGGTGAGGCCGCGGATATGGCCCGAAACCACCGAGACGGCGCCGAACTCGCCCATGGCGCGGGCATTGCAGAGGAGCACGCCGTAGAGCAGGCCCCACTTGATGTTCGGCAACGTCACATACCAGAAGGTCTGCCAGCCGGATGCGCCGAGCGACAGCGCCGCTTCCTCGTCGCCGGTGCCCTGGTCCTCCATCAGCGGGATCAGTTCGCGCGCGACGAAGGGAAAGGTGACGAAGACCGTGGCGAGCACGATACCCGGCACGGCAAACAGGATGGTGATGCCGTGGCTCTTGAGGATCGGGCCGAGCAGACTGTTGGAGCCGAACAGCAGCACGTAGACCAGGCCGGAGATGACCGGCGAGATCGAGAACGGCAGATCGATCAGGGTGATCAGGAAGGATTTGCCCTTAAACTCGAACTTGGCGATCGCCCAGGCGGCGCAGAGCCCGAAGACGAGGTTGAGCGGAACGGAAATCACAGCCACCAGAAGCGTCAGGCGGATCGCTGCGGCGGCATCGGGCTCGATCAGGGCTTCGTAATATTCCACCCAACCCTTGCGGAAGGCTTCGACGAAAACGGATACCAGCGGCAGGAGCAGGAAGAAGGCGAGGAAAACCAGCGCCAGCCCGATCAGCAGGAACTTTGCGAGCGGCCGCTCGTCGGCGGGGCTCCGGAATCGCGGCGGGTTGCCGAGCGCTGCGCGGGAGACTTCAGACATTGCCGTATCTCCTGCGGTTCCAGGCCTGGATGAGGTTGATGACGAAGAGCATCACGAAGGAGATGGTCAGCATGATGGTGGCGATCGCCGTCGCACCCGCATAGTTGAACTCCTCCAGCCTGATGACGATCAGCAGCGGCGCGATCTCCGAGACGTAAGGAATGTTGCCGGCAATGAAGATGACCGAACCATATTCGCCTACGCCTCTGGCGAAGGCGAGCGCAAAACCGGTCAGGATCGCCGGCGTCAGCCCCGGCAGGATCACCTTCGAAATCGTCTGGAAGCGATTGGCGCCGAGGGTGGCTGCGGCTTCCTCCACCTCGCGGTCCAGCTCTTCCATGACCGGCTGCACCGTGCGCACCACGAAGGGAAGCCCGATGAAAACCAGTGCCACGATGATGCCGAGCGGCGTGAAAGCGATGCGGAACGGCATGAACAGCGATCCCACCCAGCCGTTCGGTGCATAGAGCGCCGCAAGCGCAATACCGGCGACCGCCGTCGGCAGTGCGAACGGCAGGTCGACGATCGCATCGATCAGCCGGCGACCGGGGAAATTGTAACGGGTCAGCACCCAGGCGACGACGGTGCCGAAAACGACGTTGAGCAGCGCGGCCACGAAGGCCGTGCCGAAGGATATATAAAGTGCGTCCAGCGTGCGCCGATCGGTCAGAACAGCGAAAAACCCGCTCCAGCCAAGCCCGGCAGTACGCCAGAGCAAGCCAGCAACGGGGATGAGGATGATCAGCGACAGGTAGGCGAGCGAAAAGCCGAGCGTCAACCCGAAACCCGGGATGATGCTCGGCCGTTTCAGTCGCCACTTTGCCGGTGAGGCAGTGGCGTTATGGATCATTGAATATTCCGACTTACTTACCGGGCTTGTAGATCTGGTCGAAAATGCCGCCGTCACCGAAATGTTCGGGCTGCGCCTTCTTCCAACCGCCGAAGATCGGATCGTCAATGGTGACGAGCTTGATGTTCGGCAGCGCCTTCAACAATTCCGGCTTTACCACATCGGGCTTCGAAGGACGATAGAAGTGCTTCGCCGCGATGTTCTGGCCCTCGTCGGAGTAGAGATACTGCAGATAGGCCTCCGCCTGCTTGCGGGTACCCTTGGAATCGACGGTGGCGTCAACGACGGCAACCGGCGGCTCTGCAAGGATCGAGATCGGCGGAACGACGATTTCAAAGGCATCCTTGCCGAATTCCTCGCCGGCGAGATAAGCCTCGTTTTCCCAGGCAAGCAGCACGTCGCCGATCTGGCGCTGCGCGAAGGTGACCGTCGAGCCGCGGGCGCCGGTGTCGAGAACCGGAGCGCGCTTGTAAAGCTCGCCGACGTAAGCCTTGATCTTGGCCTGATCGCCCTTGTATTCCTCGTTGGCCCAGGCCCAGGCGGCGAGGTAGTTCCAGCGGGCGCCACCGGAGGTCTTCGGGTTCGGCGTGACGATCGAGACGTCGCCCTTCACCAGGTCGCCCCAGTTCTTGATCCCCTTCGGATTGCCCTTGCGGACGAGGAAGACGATCGTCGACGTGTAAGGCGATGCATGGTTCGGCAGGCGGTCGCGCCAGCCGGCCTTGATCTTGCCGGACTTCTCGATCGCGTTGATGTCGCTTTCGAGCGCCAGCGTCACGACGTCGGCCTCAAGGCCGTCGATGACGGAACGGGCCTGCGCGCCGGAACCGCCGTGCGACTGGCGGATTGTCACATCCTCGCCGCCTTGAGCCTTCCAGTATTTGGCGAAGACGACGTTGAAATCCTTGTAGAGCTCGCGGGTCGGATCGTACGAGACGTTGAGAAGCTGGCTATCGGCAAAGGCCGGCGCCACGATGCCGGCCGAAATGCCGGCCGTCAAGGACAGACCGAGAGCGACGGCGCCCAAACGCGCACCTAGCCGCCAGCCCAATCCCGGGGCAAATTTGAACATGAGGTCCCTCCTGTGGTTCTGCCAAAACTCTATCGGTTGGGTCGTCTTAGTCAATCGAGGCCGGGAAGAAGGCAAAACTGTTTCCCTTTGGGGGCCCGCCACGACAAAGAAACTATTAACCCTCACTACATGGACAGAATGCCAGAGTTGGCAAAGAGGTGGTTTGCAAAATCACAATCCGGCCGTATTCGGGATTTTGAGGCGTGGGAGGAGAATTTTACGGGCGATTTGCGAGATACTAGAGGTGTCGGCTGACGTCCATCTTCTGATGGAGGATGCGGATAATATCGATCGCACTTTCGGAAAACCGATAGAAAACACAATGCGCACCGACGGAATATTTGAAATATCCTTGCCGAATATCAACCGGCCGACCGAGTTTCCGCCCTGCCGCCAATCCTTCCAGAGTTGAGATCAGTTCATCGTGGTAGCGCTCGGCCTGTTCCCAAGACCACGTTTCGACCGTGTAACCCCAAATATCCTCAAGATCCTCTTCCGCGAGTGGTGAAAGCTTATAGTCCCGGCCCTTAGCGGCCATGACGCGCTCGCATCCGCTTCAGAAATGCCTGATTATCAAAGGGTTGTGGCGAGCCAGACTCTTCACCGGCAATCAGAGCGTCCTGTAAAGCTTTGACTCGGGCCTCATGTTCTTCAAGCAGGCGCAGGCCTGCCCTGACGACATCGCTTGCGGAACCATAACGGCCGCTTTCGACCTGCGTGTCGATGAAGCTGGCGAAATGATCGCCAAGTGAGATGGATGTATTTCGAGCCATGCTGCCTCCTGCCTCGCCATTATACCAAATTTTGGTACATCGCCAAGCCGAAACCAGAGGCCTCAAGCCGTCAGCAGTTCCCTGACCGGGGCCTTGGCGTCGCCGGCGCCTTCGACGGCATCGGCGATCGTGGTGTTGAACAGCACGTCGCGGGTCGCATCCGCGACGCGGGCGAAGACGTGGCGGATTTCGCAGAGGTGTTCGCCGTCGCAATCCTCGCATTTGCGGTAGGCGGTCTGCGAGAGGCAGGGGAGCGGGGCGATCGGGCCGTCGACCAGGCGCAGGACTTCGCCGAAGGTGATGGCGTCAGCGGGCTTCAGGAGAAGATAACCGCCCTGCTTGCCGCGGCGGGAAACGACGATGCCGGAGCGTTTCAGGTCGAGCAGAATCTGTTCCAGGAATTTCTTCGGAATGCTCTGCTGGAGGGCAATCTCGGAAATCAGCATCGGCTCTTCGGGATCGGCCTGGGCCAGGGCGGCCAGGGCCCGCAGAGCGTATTTCGCTTTCTGGGATATCATCACGCAACCATCGACAATAGCGCCGCCGCAAGGTAAATAGTCCTTACGGCGCCGCTCAGTTCAGCTTCGTTCGGGGCATCCACGGGGGCGCCGGAAGGGCGCTCAGGGGCTGCATATCCGCCAGGGGAAACAAAGCCCCGGAGACATGTTCCCGCAATAGCTCAAATCACGAGAAAATACAAACCAATGCAGGGGTTTCCGGGATAAATTCGGTCACTTTTGGTTAAGGCGGCAGGTTTTCTGTGTGAGCGTCGCTTTGGAGAGATATTTGCTCCGCATCACCATGGGAAGAAACGGGTTTTCCTGTCTTTACGCGCGTGGAATCTGGATAATCCAGCAATTGCTCACGGAAGAAGACCCATGACACTGCACGACGCCGCCGGCCAGGATCGCCTAGGATTGGCCGCCACCCTCGACGCAAAGCTTGAAAGCCTTGACCTTGCCGGCCGCCTTGCGCTTGCCGCCGAGCTCGGCCGCGCCGTGTTCACCACCTCGCTCGGCATCGAGGATCAGGTGATCACAGCAGCGATCGGCACGCACCGCCTGCCGGTCGAGCTCTCGACGCTCGAAACCGGCCGGCTGTTCAAGGAAACCGTCGACCTGATCGGCGAGACCGAAGAACGCTACGGCATCGAGATCCACCGCTTCCGGCCGGAGCAGGACGACGTCGATGAATACGCGGCGAAATATGGTCTCAACGGCTTCTACGACAGCGTCGAAGCCCGCCACGCCTGCTGTCATGTGCGCAAGCTGAAGCCTCTTGCCAAGGCCTTAGCCGGCGCCGACGTCTGGATCACCGGCCTTCGCCGCGGCCAGTCGGGCAATCGCGCCACGACGCCGTTTGCGGAATACGATGCCGAGCGCAACCTGATCAAGATCAACCCGCTGGCCGACTGGGACATCGAGACGATCAACGCCCATGTGGCGTCGGAGGCGATCCCGGTCAATCCACTCCACAAGCGCGGTTATCCTTCGATCGGCTGCGAACCCTGTACCCGCGCCATCAAGCCCGGCGAGCCCGAGCGCGCCGGCCGCTGGTGGTGGGAAAACGACGAGAAGCGCGAATGCGGCCTGCATGTGCCGGAAAACGCCGCTCAACCGATCGCAGAGCCTGGCCCCCAAGCGAACTGAAGCTCTTTCTTGTTTGTTTCTAGAGACTACCCGGAGACCGAAATGCCCTTGTCAGTACAGGAAACGGAAGTGAAGAACCCGCCCGTTTCCAGACCGCCGCTCGATCCGCATCTGAAGGCCCTCGAAAACGAAGCGATCCACATCTTTCGCGAAGTGGCGGCGGAATTCGAAAAACCCGTCATGCTCTATTCGATCGGCAAGGACTCCTCCGTCCTGCTCCATCTCGCCCGCAAGGCCTTTTATCCCGGCCGCGTCCCCTTCCCGCTCTTGCATGTGGACACGACGTGGAAGTTCAAGGAGATGATCGAGTTCCGCGACCAGATCGCCGAGAAATACGATCTCGACCTTGTGGTCCACACCAATCCGCGCGGCGCCGAAGAAGGCATCTCGCCGTTCAGCCACGGTTCGGCGCTCTACACCGACATCATGAAGACCGAGGCGCTCCGCCAGGCGCTGGATGCCGGCGGCTACGACGCGGCCTTCGGTGGCGCCCGACGCGACGAGGAAGCCTCCCGCGCCAAGGAACGGATCTATTCGTTCCGCACCCCGGACCACAAATGGGACCCGCGCAACCAGCGCCCGGAACTGTGGAACGTCTATAACGGCATGGTTCGGAAAGGGGAAAGCGTGCGCGCCTTCCCGCTCTCCAACTGGACCGAGGTCGACATCTGGCGTTACATCCAGGCGGAGGACATCCCACTCGTGCCGCTCTATTACGCCGCCGAACGCCCCTATGTGGAGCGCGACGGGATGATGATCCTTGCCGAGGATCCGCGGCTTGAACTGCTACCCGGAGAAACCGTGCAGCAGGGCATGATCCGTTTCCGCACGCTCGGCTGCTTTCCGCTGACCGGCGCCATCCGCTCGACAGCCTCCAACCTCGAAGAGGTGATCGCCGAGCTCGAAATCGCCACCGTTTCCGAACGCCAGGGCCGCGCGATCGACCGCGACCAGTCCGGCTCGATGGAAAAGAAGAAGCGCGAAGGATATTTCTGAGATGACCGCTCCCGCCCAAAACGCCTCGGCGACCATCCTGCCCTTCGCAGAGCCCCTTAAGGCGGTGCGCGACACGCGCCCGCTGCGTCTCATCACCTGCGGCTCCGTCGACGACGGCAAGTCGACGCTGATCGGCCGGCTGCTCTGGGACACCAAGGCGGTCAAGGAAGACCAGGCCGCGACGCTTGCCCGCGACTCGGGCGGCCAGAACGACCTTGGCCTGCCGGACTTCGCCCTGCTGCTCGACGGCCTGCAGGCCGAACGCGAACAGGGTATCACGATCGACGTTGCCTATCGGTATTTCTCGACCGACAGGCGCTCGTTCATCGTCGCCGACACGCCCGGCCATGAGCAATATACCCGCAACATGGCGACCGGCGCCTCGACTGCCGATCTCGCCATCCTGCTTGCCGACGCCCGCGCCGGCCTTCTCGAACAGACCCGCCGGCACGCGACGATCGCCGCCCTGATGGTCAAGGTTCGCGCCACGGCGAAGTTCGACGAAACCGTCGAAATCTCCATGAATCTCGGCGTCGATCCGCGTCACGCAGACCAGATGGTCCGCGGCGTGGTCAACCT
>NZ_JALBGW010000190.1:0-8433 GCF_023006485.1 Neorhizobium sp. BETTINA12A | reverse complement strand
GGATCGTCCAGCTTGCGCTCGGCAAAGACCGGCGCAAAACCGGCGGCGAGCAGCATCGGATTGCGCTCGCGGAGCGGCACCTCAAGCCGCTCCGCGAGATGCAGCAGCATGTCGCGGCTGGGGGCCGCCCGCCCGCTTTCGAGGAAGCTCAGATGACGCTGCGAGATTTCAGCCTCCAGCGCCAGATCAAGCTGGCTCATGCGCCGGCGGCGGCGCCATTCGCGCAGGAAATCACCGAGGGGGCGGGCGGGTGCGAGAGTCGTCATGCGGCAGCCGGAACCTGATCGAGGAAACCGCGGACCGACTTCAGCCGGCCGTTTTCCAGGACGGCGAAATCCGTGCCCTTGATCAGCGCCTCGCCGTCCACGGGGCCAAGCTCCCAGGAAAAGCGCAGATTGTCGTCGTAGCCGTCGGGCGTACCGAGCAGCGTGAAGCGGAAACCCGGAAACCGCGCCTGGACGCCTTCAACCAGGCGATCGACGCCCTCATGGCCCTCGCCACGCATCAGCGGATCGACATAAAGCCCGTCTTCCGCCCAGGTCTCGGCGATCATCGCCTTGCGGCGAACGGCATCCGTCTCGTTCCAGATGGCGAGATAACGTTCGGCATTGGTGTTCGCATCGGTCATGTCATTTCTCCTTGAGATCGCCCTGCTGGTTGCAGGCAGAGCGAACATGCCGGAGCGGCTGCATCGTCTCAATTACGCGGCAGGTAATAACTATCGCGCCGAAAGCGCAAGTCTCGCGCCGAGCACCACGAAGGCGCCAGCGAAGATACGGCGCATCCAGGCAAGAATATTCGGCCGCGAGATGACGTGGTTCCGAACCGAGGCGGCAAACAGGCCGTAGACGACGAAGACGCCGAAGGTCATCAGCATGAAGACGAGGCTGAGTTCGGTCATCCGCAGAACCGGCGCGGCTTCGTCATGGGCGACGAACTGCGGCAGGAAAGCGAAGAAGAAGATCGACAGTTTCGGGTTGAGCAGATTGGCAAGGATAGCCGAGACGATGACTTGGCCAACGGATTTCGGCGTCTTGTCCGCCTCCACCGTCAGCGCCCCCTTTTCCTTCAGAACCTGCCAGGCCATGAACAGCAGGTACGCGACGCCGAGATATTTGATGACCTCGAAGGCCAATGCGCTGGCATGCAGCAGCGCTGCAAGGCCCGAGACCGCCGCAATCATGTGCGGCAGGATGCCGAGCGTACAGCCGAGCGCGGCAACGAGGCTTGCTCGCGCGCCTCGCGACAGGCCGGCGGCGAGCGTGATCAGCACGCCGGTACCGGGGGAAGCGACGACGATGAAGGAGGTGATCAGGAATTCCGGGCTCATGGGGCGATCCTTTCAAGATGTTTTCCCACAGCTATCGGAGAGAGCCGCATCGATCTTGAACGAAATTGCAGGCGGACGATTGCCTGGATGCGGCGGCGAACCTATCGTCGCGCATCTGATTGCGGACCCGACCTCATGACCTACGACGACATCGACATCGGCTACGACGTGCCGGCCGCCATCGGCGATAAGATCGCCGACATCCAGACCCCGGCGCTGATTATCGATCTCGATGCCTTCGAACGGAATGTCGCGCGAATGAAGGATCACGCCGAGGCGATGGGGGTGCGGCTTCGCCCGCATGCCAAGACCCACAAGTCGGCGGATGTTGCGCTCTACCAGATCGCGAACGGCGGCGCCGTCGGCATCTGCTGCCAGAAAGTGTCCGAGGCGGAGGCGCTGGTGCGCGGCGGCGTCACCGACGTGCTCGTCGCCAACGAGGTCGCCGATCGCAAGAAGATCGACCGGCTGGCGCGGCTTGCAAAGAGCGCCCATGTCTCCGTCTGCGTCGATGACCCCACCGTCGTTGCGACACTTTCGGAAGCGGCGGTCCTACATGGCGTCACGCTCGACGTGCTGGTGGAGATCGATTGCGGCGCCCGCCGCTGCGGCGTCTTGCCCGGCGCACCGGCCGTCGAACTTGCAAAAGCAGTCGCGGCAGCGCCGAACCTCGCCTTCACCGGCATCCAGGCCTATCACGGCAGCGCCCAGCACATCTACGATCCGATGGAGCGCCGCGCCGCTATAGACAAGGCGATCGGCATGGCGCGGGAGACGACCGAGCTGCTGCGCGACGCAGGGCTGGGGCCGGAAATCATTACCGGGGCGGGCACCGGCACCCACGATCTCGAAGGTGCCTCCGGCGTTTACAATGAACTCCAGCCCGGTTCCTACATCTTCATGGATGCGGATTACGCCCGTGTCCGCTCGACCGAAGGCAACGGCACGGTCGGCGGCTTTGAACATGCGCTGTTTGTACTGACCTCGATCATGAGCAAGCCGGCCTCCGGCCGCGCCATCTGCGATGCGGGTCTCAAGGCGCACTCGATCGACAGCGGCCTGCCGACGGTATTCGAACGCCCGGATCTCAAGTTCGTCAGCGCGTCGGACGAGCACGGCAAGATCGAAGACCCGCAGGATACGCTGAAGCTCAACGACCGACTGCGCCTCGTGCCGGGCCATTGCGACCCGACCTGCAACCTCTACGACTGGTATGTCTGCGTCCGCAACGGTCGCGTCGAGGCGCTGTGGCCTGTTACCGCCCGAGGCAAGCTCTACTAGAACCGGTGAATGCGCAGGCCCAGCACCTTTTCCGAGATGACCACCACCGCCATCGTCAGCACGATCGAGCAGGTCGAGACGGCCGCCGCTTCCGGCGTGAAGTTGGTGCGCAGGTAATCGAACAGCTGGATCGGCAGCGTCGACATGCCAACCCCTTTCAGCATGAAGGAAATGGTAAAGACGTCGAACGAAATGATGAAGGCGAACAGGCAACCGCCGATGACGCCCGGCTTGATCAGCGGCAACATGATCCGCCGGAAGCGGGTGAACCGCCCTGCCCCGAGGCTCTGCGCCGCAAGGCTCCAGGCCGGATCGTAGCTTTCCATCGAGGCCGAGACGTTGATGAACACGAAGGGCAGCGTGATCAGCACGTGGCCGACGATCATGCCGACTAGGTTCTGCGTGCCGAGGCCGACCGAATAGACGAAGAACAGCAGCGAGATCGCTGTCAGCACTTCCGGCAGCAGCAGCGGCGCCAGCATGGCGACCCGCACCGTTTCCTTCAGCTTGCCGGCATGGGTCACGTAGAACATCGCCGCCATCGTGCCGATGATGCCGGAGATCACCATGGTCAGCGTCGCGATCCATAGCGAGGTGCGGATCGCCCGCATGAACACCTCGTTGTTGAAGAAAACCAGATACCAGCGGAAGGAAAGCCCCTGCGGCGGGAAGGTGAGGAAAGCCCCGGCATTGAAGGAAGCGATCACCACGACTGCAATCGGCGCCAGCAGGAAAGCGTAGATAATCAGGCAATAGACGGTGAAGAAGGGTTTCGACATGTCTCTATGCCTTCCATTTCATGACGGTCAGCCGCCCGAAAATGACGACGAAGATCGCACCGGTGACCGACAGCATCAGCGCCAGCGCCGAACCGAACGGCCACTGGAACGTATCGATCAGCGCATCCACCACCGTCACCGCCATGGTTTTCACGCGCAGGCCGCCGATCAGCGACGGCGTCACATAGGCGCTGAGCGACAGGACGAAGACGAGGATGCAGCCGGCCTGGATACCGGGCAGCGACAGCGGCAGGGTGATGCGCCGGAAGGAGGTGACCTTCGACGCGCCCAGCGACCGGGCCGCCGCTTCGAGCGACGGATCGATGCCCTGGATGGCGCTCATGATCGGCAGGATCATGAAGGGCAGAAAGACATGCACCAGCGCGATGATGATGCCGAGCGCGTTGTACATCAGCGGCAGCGGCCCATCGATAAGCCCCCAGCCGGTCAGCGTGCGGTTGATGATGCCGTTATTGCCGAGCAGGATCGTCCAGCCATAACTGCGGATGACGATCCCGACGAGCAGCGGCGAGAGCACCAGCGCATAACCCAGCGCGCGGAAGGTCGAAGCCCCGCGCGCAAGCTGCCAGGCGACGGGATAGCCGAGAACCAGGCAGATGAAGGTCGTCAGGAAGCCGATCCACAGCGTGTTGATCACCTGTTGGATGTAGAAGAAGTCCGAGAAGAACTTGCCGTAATTGCCAAGCGTGAAGCCCGGCCCATAGGGCGTGCCCTGCCCCGGCATACGGAAGCTCATGACGACGATATTGAGATAGGGCAGCACGAGGAACACGCCGAGCAGGGTCGCGGCAGGCGCGATCAGCAGCAGCGGTCCGAACCTTTTCCTGGGCGGGACAATCATGCCACGGTCCCTAGCGGCCAGAAGCGATCGGACGGCGCATGCACCAGCACTTGTTCGCCATCGGCAAACCGGGTGCGTGGAAACGTCTGGACGTTGACGACAGCGCCGGTCGCAAGCTCCAGCCGGTAGTCGACGAGACTGCCGGAATAATAGCTGGAGAGAACCTTTGCCGGCGCGCCGGTCACACCCGAATTAATCGGCAGCAGCTCGACCGCTTCCGGACGCAGAGCCAGCATCAGCTCGGCACCATCGGCGAAATCTCCGCTGACCGGCACGTCGCCGAAGGCAGTCGATACGACGCGGTTGCCGACCTTGCCGCGAATGATATTCACCTGCCCGACGAACTCGGCGACTTCCAGATTGGCGGGCCGCTCGTAGATATCCGATGGCGTGCCGATCTGGGCGATGCGGCCGCCGAACATCACGACGACCCGGTCGGACATGGTCATCGCCTCGGCCTGGTCGTGGGTGACGTAGACCGTGGTAATACCGACGCGGCGCTGCAGATCGCGGATGAAGACACGCATCTCCTCGCGCAGCTTGGCGTCGAGATTGGCGAGCGGTTCGTCGAGCAGCAGGATCTTCGGCTCGATGACCAAAGCGCGCGCAAGCGCCACGCGCTGCTGCTGGCCGCCGGAAAGCTGGCGCGGATAACGCTCCGAATAACCGGTAAGCTGCACCATATCCAGCACCTTGGCGATGCGGGTACGGATCTCGCCCTTTGGAAGCTTCCGCATCTCAAGCCCGAAGGCGAGGTTCTTTTCGACCGTCATATGCGGAAACAGCGCATAGTTCTGGAAGACCATGCCGATATCGCGCTTTTCGACCGGCACATGCACCACGTCGCGGCCGTCGAAGCGGATCGCCCCTTCGGTCGCATCCTCGAAACCGGCGATCATCTTCAGCGTCGTCGTCTTGCCGCAACCGGAAGGTCCGAGCAGCGAGATGAACTCGCCCTCGGCTATCCTGATCGAAATGCTGTTGACCGCAGGACCCTGCCCGTAGTCCTTGGTCAGCTTTTCGATGCTAACCTCTGTCATGAAATTCTACTTTCCAATTGAAGTGCCTGACCCCGAGAAAGCCGATCATGGCCTGCCCTCATGGCAGGCCATGATCGCAGTTGGGGAAATCACTTGATGGTCTTCGCCCACCGTTCGGCGAGCTCGCCCTGCTTTTCGTTGACGAAGTTCCAGTCCCAGGTGAGGATCTTGTCCATGTCCGCGCCGGAAACCGGCACGTCGACCTTGAGATCGGCCGGCACAACCACCTTGGAATTGGTCGGCGAGATGAAGAACTCCTTCATCATCATCCCCTGCACTTCCGGCGACAGCAGGAAATTGGCGTACTGGTAGGCCAGTTCCTTTTCCGGAGCATTGGCAAGGATGTTGATGGTCTGGTCGAACATGAACATCCCTTCCTCCGGGATGATGCAGTCGACCGGCAGGCCCTGGCGGCGCAGGCGAGCGATCTCGCCGAAGTCGAAGGGTGCGACGACAATTTCGCCGGAGGCAAGGCCCGTCGACATGTTGAAGTCCACCTGGATCACCGAGCCGAGCTTCTGGAGAGCCGCGAAACCGGCATCGACGTCATACTGGTCCTTGCCGAAGATCTTCGAAAACAGCAGCAATTCCATCTTGCCGGCGCTGTTGGCGAAGTTGTAGAGGCCGATTTTGCCCTTGAACTCCGGATTGTTCCAGAGATCCTTCCAGGACTTCGGCTTGGTCCTCACGAGGTCCGTGCGGTAGCCGATGCCGATCGGCGAAACGGCGCCGATAGCGCCCCAGCCGTCGGTCTTCTTGGCGAGCGGATAAAGGTCGGCGTAGTTCGGCAGCTTGGTGAGGTCGAGCTTCTCGAAGAAGCCTTCCTTGCGCAGGCCCGAGGCGAAGACCTCGTTGGTCATCACCATCGAATAGGGAGGCTTGGCGGCCCCCGCCGCCCGCAGGTTGGCGCCCCAGACGCGGCCGTTGCCGACGTCGAGCGTCACGGCGACGCCGGTCTGCTTCGTGAAGGCGGGACCGACGGTCGAGCGCCAGTATTGTTCCCACACCCCGCCGAGCGTCGGCACGACCAGCGTCTTCCCTTGAGCCCGCGCCGGAGCGCCAAAAAGTCCGGCCGCGGCGAGTGCACCCATTCCGGCAAGCGTTTGCCGCTTTGTCAAATCCATCATGTTCAGTTCCCCTTGTTGCGGTCTTTCGAGACCTTGCTGTGCCGGCGGTTCTCCGCTTCTGCGCACAAATTTGGTCGATGATCAGCCTTTCGAAAAAGCCTGTTTCGTCTTCAGGTCGATATAGTCGCCATAGGTGATCGGCTCATATTTGGCACTACCTTTTACGAACGGGGCCAGGCACTCGATCACCGTATCCTTGGACGGGTTGAGGAAGAACGGGATCGACTGACGTCGGGCCGTGCCCTTGAAATCGGTCGGTGGATTGGCTACGCGGTGCGGCGTCGAGACCCATTCGTCATTCGTCCAGCGCATGAAGGCATCGGCGATGTTGATCACATAGGCGCCCTCGATCGACGGGGCGTCCAGCCAGTCGCCGTTGCGGTTGCGCACTTGCAGCCCGCCGGCAGAGGCCTCCGAGCGCAGGATCGTCATGAAGCCGTAGTCGGTATGCACGCCGGCACGCATCTGGCCCGGCAGCGGAGATTCTTCCTGTTCCGGATAGTTGATGACGCGCAGCGCCGAGAGATGGTTTTCGAAAGAGGGCTCAAAATAATCCTGATCGAGCCCGATCGCCTGGCAGAAGATGCGGCGCATGTGCCTGGCGAGGGTTTCCATTTCCTTGAAATAATCGCGAAACGCCTGCTCCAGGCCATCCGGCCTGTCCGGCCAGGCGTCGCCGGGAAGGTTCTCGCCGAAGTTCAGGCTTTCCTTGTAGTCGCCCGGCGTCTTGATGCCGAGCGTGGCGGCAAGCGCCTCTTCGGCGATCGGCGAAAAGGCGACGCCGCCCATAACGCCGGCGCCGCGGCCCTGGGTCTTCTTCCAGTCCTGCGGGTAATCAAAGAAGGCGCGGGCGAGATTGTAGAGCCTCGACGTCACCTCGGGCGAAACACCATGGCCGGTCACGAGAAAGAAGCCCGTGTCGCGGCAGGCCCTCTCGATGGCTTTGACGACGGCGGCGGCACCTGCTTCGTTTCGGATGAAGGAGCCGACATCGATCACCGGAATGCCGGGGACGGCATCGCTGGATGACGCGGGATTGGCGCTCGAAACGGACATGCCTTCCTCCAATTCACATCTGACAAACAGATGTTGACAAAAACATCTGTTGTTGTCCATATCAAAATGAACGAAGTTGCAATGCGGTTCTCGACCCAAGGACGATCGACGAAACATGGATGACCTTGCGCCACAGGAAGCGGCCGTCCTGGCAATCATCAAGGACAACCCGTTCGCGGGCCAGCAGGAGATCGCCACCATGCTTGGGCTGGCGCGATCGACGGTCGCTGCCCACATCGTCCAGTTGATGCAGAAGGGTTACATCCTCGGCCGCGGGTATGTGATGCCCGCCGAAACCCGCGCAGTCTGCATCGGCGGCGCCGTGCTCGACCGCAAATACCGCGCCAAGCAGGAGTTCGTCTTCGAGACTTCGAACCCGGTCGACGGCGTCCGCAGCCTCGGCGGCGTTGCCCGCAACGTCGCTGAAAACCTCGCCCTTCTCGGCACCACGACCAGTTTCGTGTCGATCGTCGGCGACGACGAAGGCGGCCGAGCCGTGGTGAAGCACATGCGCGATCGCGGCATTGATGTCAGCCAGATCATCACCACCACCGAGCGCCCGACGGCGGAATATGCCGCCATCCTCGACACCAAGGGCGACCTCGTCCTCGGCATTGCCGACATGAGCATTTTCGACCTGCTGCTGCCCAGCCATATCGAGCGCATCTGGCCACATCTCGCCGCCGCAAGCTGGGTGTTTTCCGACTGCAACCTGCCGGCTGAGACGCTTTCGGCTCTGATCGCCAAGCGTCAGGGCGCCCGTTTCCGGCTGGCGATCGACGCGGTCTCGACACCCAAGGCAGCCCGTCTGCCGAAAGATCTCACCGGCGTCGACCTGCTGTTCATGAACATCGATGAGGCGAACGCGGTCCTCGGGCGCAATGCGCACGAGACGATCGACGACGCCAAGGAGGCGGCGCTCGCCCTGCAGGCCGCTGGCGCCCGCGAGGCGGTCGTC
>NZ_JALBGW010000018.1:0-62982 GCF_023006485.1 Neorhizobium sp. BETTINA12A | reverse complement strand
TGCCACCGCCAACACGTGGACGGTGACCGACCGCGACGGAACGGTGTCGCTGTTTAAATCGGTGATGGCGATTGCCGGCAGCACGCCGGCGTCCGGCACGCCTGATTATCAACTGCAGCATGACGGCCGCTTCCTGCTGGCGTCGGTGACCGACACCAACGGCAATGCCGTCAACTATGCCTATACCTGCCCGGACCTGCCGGTGTGTTATCCGTCGGTGGTCAGTTATGGCGGGATGAGCGTCAACTTCCACTATGAGGCGCGGCCGGACTTCCTGGTGATGGCCAACGGGCTGGGGCTGTCCTACACCAAGCAGCGGATCAGAACGATCGCGGTGAAGGTCGGCGGGGAACTGCGATCGGCCTATACGCTCACCTACGACCAGGCGCCGTTCTCGAACGCCTCGCGGCTGACCAAGGTCGACCGCTACGGTCGCGATGCCACCGTCTCCTCCGCAGGCGTTGTCACCGGCACCACGTCCAAGACCATCCGCCAGATGATCTATGACAACCTGGCGTTCAGCTATATCGGGCGAGGGCTGCAAACGCCGCGGCGGCCATCCACAGACTGGTATCAGCCTACCCAGGATCTGACGGTGGACTTCGATTCCGACGGCAAGGATGAACTGCAAAGGGTATATAATGTCGAACATTATTCGCAGGAAGACCTGGGCACCACAACGATTTGGGAACTCTACAATTTTAATACCTATGGGGAAGGGTACCTTGCCACTGCGGTCGATCTGAGACCGCTTCACAGGAAGGGCGAGAACTCGCGGGTATTTCCCCTGGTACCGGGGCGCTTCTCTGCCGGCGCGCCGAAAGAGGTGCCGGTATCCTATACATATGGGAAGCTCGTGGGAGATGATTCCTACCAATACCTCAGCGCAAAGGCGATGATCTCGGTCGGGGCTGGCCTCAGCGCGGTTCTGACCGAATGTTATCCGGTCGCGTGCTCCTATTTTTATCAGGAGCCGACCACATCTTCCGAACCGCCGTCGATAGCGACGCTCGATCATGACGGCGACGGAACCGATACCATTGTTGGAGGCGGGATCCTCGGAATGGGCGACTTTGGTGCGAACGGCCGCCAGGGATACGTCAATACCGACAACTGGGCCTCGGCCTATCGCGTCATCAACAACGCGTGGGTGGCCTTTCCGATCGGCGCCAATTGCTCTCCGTCGATCTACAATTTCTACGTCTGCACGCTGGGTGACCTGAACGGGGATGGCGCGACGGACCTGGTTGCCGCATCGAAGCAATCCAGCGGCGATACGAATTATACGGGGCAGATCTGGCTGTCGACGGGCAAGGGATTTGTTCAGGTCCCGGGCACGTTTCCCTGGCGTCTGGGAACCGGTCTTCGTGATGCCGACAATGACGGCAAGGTGGATATTTACCAGGATGGAACGGTCCTGACGCTCGGCTTTACCGCCGCGGGCATCCAGCTTCTTCCGTCGGGCTACGCCTTGCCATCCGGCTACGGCGTCTCCGGCGACTTCAACGGTGATGGCCTTCCGGATTTGCGGAAGGGAGACAGCCTGATGATCTCGGAGGCCGGCAATGGCAATCCGAATCTGCTGCGAACGGTGAAGCTGGAGACCGGCGGGCCGGTTGGGGTGGATTACACGCCGTCGACCCGGTGGGCGAACGTGTTCATGCCGCAGGTGCTGCATGCGGTGACGCGGTTGCGAGTGTATGACGGGCGCGGTCAGGAGGCGGCGACCGACTATGCCTATGCGGGCGGGCTCTATAACGCCAAGGCCCGCAAGTTCCTGGGCTACAAGACGATCACCATGACCAAACCTTTGGCCAATGGCGAGACGACGCGCCCGGTGGTCGAGACGACCTACCGGCAGGACCTGGCAAGCTACGGCCTGCCGGAGAAGACGGTGATGCGCAACAGCGCCAACACCGCCTCGAAGACGGTGGCCGAGACTTATACCGTCAATGCTGCGACCAAGCCGTACAAGGCGCTGAACACGGCCAGCGAGACGACGCTGACCGAGGCGGGGACCTCGCTTATCCTTCGCAAGGAACGGATCTTCGACGCCTATGGCAATACCAGCGAGATCCGCGACTTCGGCCGCAAGGACGTGACCGGCGACGAGACCTGGACCTTGGCGTCCTATGCACCGAACACGGCGGCCTATATCGTCTCGCTGCCTCGGCAACGCAATGTCCGCTCGGGCGGGTTCGATCCAGCGACGGCCATCAACGAGCAGCAGGAGGCCTTCCATTATGACGGTGCAGCCGACGCTGCGACCCCGCCGACCAGAGGCAACCTGACGACAAGGAGATCGTTCAAGGCCACGATCCCGGCTGCGACGTCTTCCGATGAACTGTTCTCCTATGACGCTTACGGCAACAAGCTGTCACATGTGGACGGGGAGGGCAGCCGCACGGAGTGGGACTATGATCCGGACTATCACCTTCATGTGGTGACGGAGCGGGCGCCGAAGTATTTTGCGACCGGCGGCCAGCCGGCGGATGCCCGGTTCGTATCCACCTTCACCAACGATTATGTCTGCGGCAAGCCGGCGCGCAAGGTCGACTGGAACGGAGTGAGCGAGACGTTCACCTACGATCCGTTCTGCCGCCCCTATGGCTATGCGAATTGGGGCACCGGCAAATACGTCAACACCCGTTATGAGAATGAAGGCAATCCGGCATCCCAGGCGGTGGTCAGTTATGAGCCGCTGGCGACGGGCACGGGGGATGTGTTCACCCGGACGTTCTATGACGGCCTCGGCCGGCCATGGCGGGTGCAGACGCCGGGCGAGACAGCCAGCGGCCAGACCCGGATTACCGATACGAGCTATGATGCCCGCGGCAATGTCTGGCAGACGGCCTTTGCCCGGTTTGCCGACGAAACGGCGCAATGGACGGTCAACAGCTATGACTGGCAGGACCGGGTGGTCAAGACCGTCAACCCGGACGCCTCGCAGCGGACCTATACCTATTACGTTCAATCTGTGGCCTCTGTCGGCGGCACGACCAACCTGCCGGTGATGGAAGTCCGCATGACTGACGAGGAGAGTAAGCTCCGCCGCACCGTCACGGACAAGGACAACAATGTGATCGTCGCTTCCAGCCAGTTGGCGGGGACCTGGGTCAACGAATACCGCAGCTACGACGTTGTCGGGCGGCTCAGGGGCGTGCGCGATGATGGCGGCGCCACCTGGACCTATACCTATGATCTTCTGGGCAACCGTCTGACGGCGAGCGATCCGGATCTCGGCACCTGGTCCTATGCCTACGACAATGCCAACCGTCTGATCAGCCAGACGGATGCCCGCGGTGCGGTGACGACGCTCAGCTACGACCAGATGGGCCGGCTTCTCACCAAGCAGGTCAAGGGAGGCGGCGAACCGGTTCCGGGGGTTCGTGATCCGATCTCCGGCTATTACACCGTTGACTCTGGCACCAATGGGCCCTTGGCGCGCGGCTTTCACCGCAATGGTGATATCGTTCGTGGATACTCTATCCGCTGGCTCCCAAGGGGCGGGAGTGGTCAAACACTGGCACTCACCGAAGCCCAGTACAATGCTGCGGGCACGGCAACCGGCTATACCCACACCGACGGCTACACCTACTTCCGCGATCCCACGGCCGCGAACGAAGTCCCATGGATTTACACTGATGAATACACTTTTCAATCAATCTACACGTCCGGAATTGCTCGGCGGAACGGTTCGAGTGGCGCTCGCGATCCGGTCTCCGGCTATTACATCGAGGGTGGCGTCATCCCTAGCGTTGGGCGCGGCTTTCACCGTGAGGTCTTGGAATCGATTTTCGACTACACTTTTTATTGGCTAGGCGATGGAATGGACGGGGGAGTAAGGACGCTCTCTCCGGCCCAGTATAATGCGGCGGCAACGGCAACCGGCTACACCCACACTGACGGCTACACCTACTTTCGCGATCCCACTGCCGCGAATGAAGTCCCATGGATTTCTTACCCCGATGATTGGCCGTTCCCTTTATTCAGTTATACGTCCGGAATTGCCCGGCTAAGCAGTTCGAGTACCACTGGCGGCGAGACCACCGCCACGGTGACGGCTGCCAACACCTATGACACGGCCGAGCCCGGCGTCGGATCGGCTCCCTTCCACAATGTCGGGCTTTTGACCAAGTCGGTGAACGGTGCGGCGACCCAGAGTTTTAGCCGCAGCCTGACCGGTTCGACAACGGTGCTGACCACAGCGACGGTGATCGACGGGGTGACACACACGACGGTGGAGACCAGGGGCAGGTCCGAGCAGACGCTGTCGATCGCCTATAGGCCGGAGGCACTGTCTGCCCCGATCCCTGTCGGCACGCCGGCCGATCCCTGGACCTACAATGCCGCCAACAAGCTCTCGACGGTGCCCGGCCTGATCACCGCCGCCAGTTACGAGGCGGACGGGCAGACGAAGTCGATCGCCTATGCCAACGGGGTGACGACGCAGTTTGCCTATTCGCCTACCCGGCGCTGGCTCTCGCGGGTGACGACGGCCAAGGACAGCACGGTGCTGATGGACAATCAGTATACGCTGCGCGACAAGCTCGGGCGGATCAGGACGATCACCGGCCTCACTCCCGCCGACAGCTGGACCTATGCCTATGACGACCTCGACCGCCTGGTCTCGACCGACAATGCCGGCAACAATGCACTCGACGAGACCTACAGCTACTCGACGACCGGCAACCTTCTGTCGCGCACCCGGATCGCCGGCACCTATAGCTATCCGGCCGGCACGGCGGTGCGTCCGCATGCGGCAACCCAGATCGGTTCAAAGACGATCGGCTACGACGCCAACGGCAACATGCTCTCGGACGGCACCCGCACGCTTGTGTGGGACCGGTCGAACCAGCTTGCCAGCGTCAGCCAAGGCGGCTCGGCGGTCAGCTTCTCCTATGGTCCGGACGGATCGCGGGTGATGAAGAACTGGGCGCTCGGCAAGACGCTTTACGCCGGGGCGGATATCGAGATCGACCGCACCACGCCGGGGTCTGAGACCTATACCTATTATCCGCATCCCGACATCAAGCTGGTGACGACGGCAACCGGCACGACCACCAGAAGCTTCCTGCATCGCGACCACCTGGCGTCGGTGCGGCTGGTGAGCGACGAGGCGGGTACGCTTGCCGAACAGACCAGCTATGCGGCCTATGGCGAGACCACCAATCCGGCGATGCAGACCAAGAAGGGCTATATCGGCGAACGCTTCGATGTCGAAACCGGGCTGATGTATCTCAACGCCCGCTATTACGACCCCGCCTTCGGACGGTTCATCGAAAAGGATGACCAGGCCGACATGGACGTGGACGGCGAACGTCAGGCGAAGACCATCCTCCGGCTTCAACCGGCGGCCATCGCCAAACCCGGATCTCCCACATCCGCCCACGGCACGGCAGCTTCAACCGGATCAGGCAGATAACAGAGCGCCCAGGCGAGCGGCCGACACAAGGTCGCTCGCCACGACAAAACCACCTTCACGCACCGTTCCAACTCTCGCACCCGGAAAATCCTCGATGCGCTCTCTCGTCCGGCCGTTCCTTGCTCGCGTCCTCAGCATGCTCTTCATCTGCAGCATGCTGGCCGCGCCGTTCGCCTCAACCGCCAACGCACGCTTCATCTCACCCGACGACTGGGACCCGACCATGGAAGGGGTCAGCACAAACCGATACGCCTACGCCCAGAACGATCCCGTCAATAAGTCCGATCCCAACGGACATTCCATCAGCCCCGACGTCGACGACTACGGCAGCCAAGGAACAGGCGGCGACGGAGGCAAGCAGCAGGAGCAGACCCAGGCCTCAAAAGAAATCGGAGAAAAAGCCGGCGATCTCACAGGCGATCGCGAGCGGGACAAGAAATCCGGTCCGCAAATGGCTGGCGATCCAAGACATGGTGACGAGGATAATCACCCTCTCGATCATCTGGTGGGGGATGTAACGCCCTTAAGTGCTGGCACCATCCATTCTCCTGACTTCGAGCCGATAACAATGTGGGCCCCAGGATCTTTCGTGGGAGGGGGACGGGCCACCGGGGGAGCGGCGGCTAGAACTTACCAAACGTATACAAAGACTCATGAGTTAACCGGGCAGCTATACACGGGAAGAACTAGTGGATATGGAACTCCTCTCGGCAACATCGCTGGCCGTGATGCCGGCCATCAAATGAACGCGAAAGGCTACGGGCCGGCACAACTGGACAAAACTAGCCCCAATGCGGCGGCAATTCGCGGAAGAGAGCAGCAGTTGATTGACCATATGGGTGGAGCAAGATCGATGGGTGGAACGTCCGGCAATTCGATTAATGGTATCTCACAAAACAATCCAAACAGGAGCCATTATTTTTCAGAGGCGCTTAGGGAGTTCGGAGAGTGATCATGCAAAAGATCAAACGTGGTGATGTTTATGAGATTACACTGGGAGCGAATGCTTTCGCCTACGCGGTGGCGTTGAAGAAACCTCTCTACGGCTTTTTTAACAAAATGTTCGATCACACCGTCCCTATTGACGAAGTCGCAAAGGCAGATTTTGCGTTTCGCTGCTGTGTTGCGGATTCCGCGGTTAAGACGGGGCGGTGGGTGAAGGTGGGGACCTGTAAACCCGATCATATCTGTGACCAAATCACTTTCTTCACGTATGACAGGATAAGTGGGAAACTTTCATCATATCGAGAGAGCGAAAATGGCACGGACAAGCCTCTTTCTCCGGACGAGGCTCGCCTGCTTGAGCCTGCAGCAGTTTGGAGCGGAGAACAGGTTGAAGATCGCTTACGCGACCACTTTGCTGGTCGGCCAAATCAGCACCTCCTGTCGATGATGCCTTAGTTGGTGCCGAATGAGCCGCACCTTAATGTCTGTCCTACCAGTCAAGCGACGACGAGGATAAACTTCATCGCATCTTGGGTTGTAATGAATATCTTCATGAATCCAATTAAATTGATCGCCGTTTGGCTGATTTGCTTGTTTGGTTCTTCTGTTTATGCGCAAGACCTCGACTTTCAGGTCGATAAAACTGCAGTCGAGTTGAACAAACTTTTTATCCGGCAACCCGTTTTGGAGGAAGCAAAGCTTGCCATCGATCAATTAGCGGATCCGACTACGGATCCCGTTTCCTCACGCACAACCCTAGATCGGATGACTGCGGACGTTGTCCGTATGGCTGGGTTGAATGCTGGAAATGTCCAGAAGCTCGAAGCACTGAAGCGTTATCTATATGAGAGCGGTGAGTGGAACGCGTTTCGGCCGTTTACCTATGATCTTGCCGATCCCCTGGGCGAAAATCCTACCAATCGGTTGCTGCAGCGATACCTGGACACGCGCCAGGGCAACTGCATCACCATGCCGATCCTTTTTCTCGCACTGGGGCAGCGGCTTGGATTGAAGATGACGCTTGCGCAGGCGCCCCTCCATGTATTTGTCAAATACACAGACGATTCAGGCTCGACATGGAATCTGGAGGCGACGAGTGGCGGCGGATTTACGCGGGATCTCTGGTACCGGCAGAAGTTGCCGATGTCTGACGACGCTATCGCCAAAGGAATTTATCTTCGGCCACTGAGGCATGACGAAGCCGTTGCCTTGATCGCATCATTGCTGGTCGAGCATCATTTGGCTGAAGGCAGGTTCGACGCGGCGATATTGACTGCTGATGCCATTCTTCAACATTATCCTGATTTCGCTTATCTGCTCGTTAAGAAGGGAAGTGCTTATAGCGCTCTCCTACAACGTGAACTGGCCGGAAAGTATACGCGACCCTCGGACATTCCACCTGACGTGAAGGCCAAGGTTGACAGGTGGTATCAGGAAAACATTACGGCGTTCGCCCAAGCTGAGGCATTGGGATGGCGCCCGGAGGACGGGCAGGCGCCTTAGCGGTGGTATCGACGTCTGGCCGGGCTCTACGCCCAGGATTCACGTATGCGTTAGCTGTCGAGCAGGAGGTAAACTGGGGAGATATTTGAAGCGGCGGCATGTTGCTCCAGACTTCCAGAAAAATCTCTAAGTAAGCTAGGCATGACCATCGACAACCACCGCTTATCGATGGTTGGGCATGGGCTAGCGCCATACGAGGTGTAGAAACACAACTTCGAGATGATTTCGTTTAGCAATTCAGTTGCCGCGATTTCAATGCTTTACGATCTCCCTAAATTGCCCGTGAGCAGCTCGATCGACCAGCTTTTCGCGCCGGTATTGAACCGGTGCGTCCGGACGAGCGTGTCGCCTGTTAAGTAGGTCTCCGGTGAAGGCCGCTGGTCATGCTGCCTGAGCGTCGATGGCTGGTGGTGTCCAATTCCATGGAAGCAGTTGCTCCAGCCTGGTAACTGGCGTGTCAGCGATGCGGGCGAGAACGTCGGCAAGCCACGCCTGCGGATCGATGTCGTTGAGCTGTGCCGTCATGATCAATGTGGCTATGAAGGCGGCACGATCTGATCCGGCGAAGAGCCACGACTTCCTGCCGAGTGTGTTCAGCATCCTCAACCGGCCCTGCACCTTGGAAGACGCCATCCGCGAAACGGAAAATCTTCTTACGGAAACCGCCGAACAAGCCGTGCGTCTGATGCTTGCAACACGTTCGGTATTGCGGCCTTGAGAACCGGTGGCCGTACAGCGGGCCAAATACATGACACTTGAGACAATGGCATCGCTTATGAACGGCTCATCGGCACCCCCGCCGAGTTGAGCCATAACCCCGGAAAATTCCAGTTCCAAATTGCCTAAATTATTGGGGGCACGTCACGGCCGCAGCCGAATGCTACACTACTCCCCGGGGCGTCATCCTCGAAAATCTTAAGGATGCGTTTGGTGTTGGCTTTGGTAGTCATGGCTTTTCTCTCTTTGGATATTGCGGTCGGCGCCATCGGCGCCGAGGGGCGTGGTGGTGTTTTTCAAGTAAAACGTGAGATGCCGGTGATTATTGTCCCGGCTCAGCAAATGGAGGTCGGCCTTCCATACGTTTCAGTGCCACCCACACGACGGCATCGATCGCTTCGATCTGCCGGACGCTCAGACGGGAGCGTTCCGTCACCCATTCTCGGTCTTCGAGCAGAGACATTGAGCCGTCGTCTTCTACGTCCACGTACTCACGACCCGGAATCCATGTTTCGCGATCATCAATCGAATACTCGAAACGCAACGATTTCCGGCCAGGTTTCACGTTGGCGAGGCGTGTCGAGACGACTCGAATATCCACCCGCGGTTCAAGATGACCATCCTGATCGCGGCGCAACCCGGCTCGCTTTAACAGGTCGCCAATATCCTTTTCGAAGTCGGCAAGAACATAGTTTCCGTAATCCTGGCAGGCCAGAGCGCTCTCGTAAGCACGATCGATCGCCTCATCGACTACGAGCAGATTGGCCTCCTCTTCAATCGCCGAATGCACAGCTTCGAGATCCTCTGCGAACTCGCGAGCCGCGTCGAAAACGATGACCTGGAACAACAATTCGGCGGTAGGATCAGAAGACAACACCATCGCGTCGTCCATCGAAAAGTGTTTGTCACCATCGACCTGGTAAACACTATGCAGTACGCCGCCGCGCGGAACATGCTTCGCTTTCACATCCTTATATTCAACGATCCGCCCGGTCAGACCGTCGGTTCGATCGGCGTAAAACGCCGCGTCGGATCGTTCGGACATTCTCCGCAGAGCGATATCGATCGCATGATGCACCGTAGGAACAAGCCGTCCATCGAGAGCGACCGGCTCTTCTTCAATATCTCGGCCGATCAGATAGATGTTGACGTTCCTGGATGGAATTGCACGGATTGCTGACATTTGAGACCTCATTGGGTTGCGGTATCCTGCAGCGGTCGACAGTGAATGCCGCCGCAGGTCGCGGGTTGGGTTCGATATTCATTGTGGATAGAAGGGCGCCGCTAGACGGCCTGCCTATAGACGTCTGGACCCACCACAGCGGGCGCTGCGGGATCCGTGCGCATCCGGCCTTTTCGGACGGCCTTTTCTGCAGTGTAGTCGAGATATTCCGCGTACAAGATTAGGGCGCGTCGAAGCGCCGACCTGCGCGAGCCGGAGAGCGCTTGAAACTCCAGGCTCGTTTCCAGGACGGCAAGCTCGATCGCGAGCTCGGCGTGGATCCGCCCCTTCAGGAGTCGCCGCGCTGTGTTTACATTTGAGCGTATCTGGCGAGCCGTTGCGGGGCTCTTGCCGTGACGCCTCAGCCATCGGACGAAGCGACCTTCAGCGCGCGGAATCTCATGCCCGAACTCGCGTGCCAGGATCACCTGACCCAAAGCCTCCGCGAGCGGGGCGGGGACCGCATTGGCGACCATCTGTATGTCACCCGCAAGCTGATCAAGGAATGGATGTCCGCATGCCTCGTGAACTCCAAGAACCCCATCTCATCGAACGAAGCCCCCGCTATGACAAGCGAATGGGAAAGCTCACGCACCGCGGCACCTTCGTCATCAAACACGGGGAAAAACAGTCTGCGACAGGATGCAGTTTCGGCGATGCTGAAGAAGTTAAATCAGCGAAACAAGCCGCGCTCCTGAAGCTCCACGAATATAACGTCGCGCGTTATTCGAAGATCGAGCCAAAGGACGGCTTGCTGGCATCCGAGGTTAAGATCGGCGACATGATCCTCTTTTATCTTCAGGAGAAGGCAGAGGAGATCGAGGCCATGGAGCCGCACCGGAGACGGGAGCATCTCGGCCAGATCAAGCGCCTCAACGAATTCTGGGGCGAGTTGTTCGTGTCGGAGATCAAGAGAAAGAAGTCGCGGGAGTATCAGCAGGACAAGTCTCAGAGCGTCGTCCGCAATGACCTTATCGCCTTCCGTGCCCTGATTAACTTTTGCGCCGCCGAAGGTAAGATCAGGAAGTACGACGGGGAGCTGAACTACGAAATCCCTCCGGGCCTGCCGTCTCGAATGCACTATTACTCAGTCGATGAGTTCAAGGCGCTTTATAAGGCTGCGCGGCGAAAGTGTCACACGTTCCGGGGCAAGAATACACACCGTGTAGCGACGCATCTCGCGCGGTTTATGGTCGTCGCCGCGATCACCGGGACGCGAACCGACCGGGTGGTGCAGGCGTCATTCTATCGTGAGGAGGGACGTCCGTGGATCGACCTTGATAGCCAGATTTTTTATCGGGCCGCCGAGGGCGAATTCGTGCCGCACAACAAGCGGGCTGATCCCGTTCGTATTCCCGATCGGCTGGCGGAGGTGCTGAGACGTTGGCGGGATGGATATGGGAAGGCCAAACCGACGCGATATCTAGTCGAGTTCAACGGCAAGCCATCGTCGGACGGAAAAGCTTTCCTTCGTCTCCGTCGGGAGGTTTTCGGAGAGGAACGCGCTGAGCAGTTGAACAGGCACGCGTTCAAACATACCTGCGTCACCTGGCTCCTTCAGGCGGGTGTAGAAATCGAGGAGGTGGCCGATTACGTTTCGACCGACGCACGAACGCTTCGCCGAGTGTACAAGCAGGTGATCCCCGGGGACTACTCGCCAGTCAACCAAGCGTTCAGTCGTAAATCCTGAGTGGGATCGGTGACGAGACGCGACCGCCAACTCGCCGAGGCTGACGCAGCTTGATTTGCAGGGGGAGTCGGGGCATCTCATGTTCAACAGCTGCCGAAGCGATGACTGGAAAGAACTTCGTCGTGCTTGCCTGTGAAAGGGCAGATTGCGAACGACCTTGGTCGGGCGCTGAACATCATCAAACGAGTATGGAACACATTGGCGAAGGAAGTGATCTTCCTTCGCCGCGAAAATGTGCAGAGGCTCAAATTCTGGGGGTCGTCGGGACGACGCCGCAGTTCAGTTCGAGTTCGATATAGTAGATGGCGTCGTCGCCGTGGCACGGGCAGGAGGGACGGCGTCAGGCGAAGCTTTTCGGCTTCAGTCGTGGCAGCGTCTATTATTCACCCCGTGCCGGACGGCGATATGGCCCTGATGCGGCGGATCGACGAGCTGCATCTCGACTTTCCACTTGCCGGAAGCTGGATGTTGCAGGGGCTTTTGAAAGCGGAAGGGCTTGTCACAGGGCGGCTTCACGTGGCGACGCTGATGAAGAAGACGGGCATTGCATCTGGTCAGAGGGTCTATCCATATCTCCTGCGCAAGCTGGCGGTGACCAGACCAAACCAGGTCTGGGCAATGGACCTGACCTACAATCCCGATGGCGCGGGGCTTTGTCTATCTCTGCGCAGTCGTTGACTGGTTCAGCCGGAGGGTTCTGTCGCGGCGGTTGTCGATCACGATGGAGACGGCTTTCTGTATAGAGGCGGTCGAGGAAGCGCTTGTCCGCTACAGCAAGCCCGACATATTCAATACGGACCAGGGATCGCAGTTCACCTCCATCGACTTCACGGCGGTGCTGAAGAAGGCCGTGCCGGAATTGGTCGTTATATAAACTTTCACGACCAACGACGCCCACATTCATCGCTTGACCGGCAAACGCCGGATCAGGCTTACTTCAATGCGCTGACGTCAATGAAGGCCGCAGCATAATTGAGGCGGAAATCCACTTAGCCAAACGTCCGAACCTGTTCAGACAACCGAGCCAGTTCTCTAGCTCGAGATAGACGATGAACTTAGTCATTAGAATTATTCGGCGGATTGGGATGGGGCGGCAATTCTCCCGGACGGATGACACGCGAGTTACCAGTGTCAGGTGCCGGCTCCACCATCTCGGCGTCACCCACAGAAGGGGCTTTGAGTTCGCCGTTGCAGTCGTCCAATTTCTTGGAGAGATCTTGAGGGCTGCCCGCTGAGCCGTGACCATGGTTTGGCTGCGACGGCGCGACGCATTTTCCGGGCGGCGCCTGCGCACTCGCCACGGACGGCAGGGAAAGGACAGTTGCCACGAGCGGTAACAGCACGAAAAGCAGTTTGAACTTTTTGGGTGTGGTCGGCATGCCTGAATCTCCGTTAGAAGTTTGACCACATGTCGTCCCAGTCGTTCCTCCAAATGGGACATCATCAAAATCTTTAGGGTCCGGCCGCAGGCGTCATTATCATGACGGGCTCTTCTCGTCCCGGCCCGGCAATACGGCACCGAGAACCTGACGGACCGTGCCGCGGATGACACCAGTTTCGTTGGGATCGCCCTTGGCCAGCGTCGTAGCCATGTTCTTGATCTGCTTGAACGTGAAGTGCGGCGGCAGTGGCGGAACCTCCGGGTCGGTCTTGACCTCAAGGATGACCGGGCGGCCCGCAGAAAGCGCTTCGTCCCACGCAGGGCCAACATTTTCCGGGCGATCGACGAACAGCCCTTTCAGGCCGATGAGTTCGGCAAACCGATGATAGCGGACGTCGGGGATCCGCTGCGATGCCTCGAATTTCGGGTCGCCCTCCATGACGCGCTGTTCCCAGGTGACCTGATTGAGATCTTCGTTGTTGTAGACGCAGATGATGAAGCGCTTGTCCGTCCAGTCCCGCCAGTATTTGGCAACAGTGATCATTTCGGCCAAATTGTTCATCTGCATGGCGCCGTCGCCGACAAGGCCGATCACCGGCCGATCCGGATGGGCGAATTTCGCGGCGATGGCATAGGGAACGGCAGCCCCCATTGAGGCGAGCCCGCCTGAGAGCGAGGCCATCATGCCGGGCCTCATCTTGAGGTCGCGCGCATACCAGTTGGCGCAGGAACCGGAATCGCTGGTGAGGATGACATTGTCCGGTAGGCGCGGGGACAGTTCCCATGCGACAAGTTGGGGATTGACCGGATTCGCCTCCGCATGCGCACGCTTTTCGAGCAACTGCCACCAGGCGGCGGTGCTCTTTTCGATATAGCTTCGCCACTTGCCTTCCTTCTGCTTTAGGAGCGGCAGCAGCATCTCCAGTGTCGCAGCGGCATCGCCGACGAGATTGACGTCCATCGGGTAGCGCAGGGAAAGCATGCTGGGTTTGAGGTCGATCTGGACGCCTCTTGCCCGCCCCTCCTTGGGGAGGAATTCTGAATAAGGGAAGCCCGACCCGATCATCAACAGGGTGTCGCAATCGCGCATCAGGTCCCACGACGGTTCCGTTCCAAGAAGACCGATCGATCCCGTCACCCAGGGAAGAGCATCGGGAAGGACGGCCTTGCCAAGCAGGGCCTTGGCCGCCCCTGCGTCGAGGCGATCAGCCACGGCGATCACCTCCTCGGTGGTATTCAGCGCTCCGGCCCCGACCAATATCGCAACCCGTTCGCCGGCATTAAGGATGTCTGCCGCCGCTCCCAGGTCATCGCGGTGAGGCACGACCTTAGGTGCGCGATAGCCGATGCCGGAATGCACGGTTCCGTGGCTGCGGGGCGGTTCCTGATAGGCCATTTCCTGCAGGTCGTTCGGCAGGATCAGCGCCGTCACCGTTCGGTTGGCGAGTGCAATCCGCACGGCGCGATCGACGAGATGGCGGACCTGTGCGGGCGTTGCTGCCTGATGGACGAAGTCGCCGGCGACATCCTTGAACAGGGAGGCGAGATCGACCTCCTGCTGATAATGGCCGCCGATTGCGCTGCGGGCCTGCTGCCCGACAATCGCAAGGACCGGTTGATGATCGAGGCGAGCGTCGTAGAGGCCCGTGACGAGATGGCTGGCACCGGGACCGGATGTCGCGATGCAGACGCCGAGTTCGCCGGAAACCTTTGCGTAGGCGGATGCCATAAAGGCCGCCATCTCCTCGTGGCGGGCCTGGATGAAGTCGATTTTCCCGTCGGCGCGGTTGAGGGCTCCAAAGACGCCGTTTATGCCGTCGCCCGGGTATCCAAACATTCGTCTCACGCCCCATGCATGCAGGCGAGCGACGATGAAATCACCAACAGTCCAGGTCATGGAGTTACCTCTTGGAGTGCTCGTGGGAAACGGCTGGTATCGAAGGCGAACAACGGATGAGGCCGCTTGGTTCCCGCCACAGCGGGGCTTCAAATGTTGGAATCCTTTTCCCATGGCATGAATTGAAAGGCAGCGAGAATGCCCTACCCTATCGAAATCAAAGCCGGGACCCTCTTACCGAAAGGCTTTCTGCCTTTGCCGCGCGTCAGGAAGACTGCGGGAAGGCAAGCCTTCTACATCGGCAAATCAGCGAAGTTTAAGGGCAGGAGATGTGTGCTTTCGGCGCCCTCATTTTGCCTCATAAGACGAAATCCCAGGGCAAAGGACGAAATGGAACTCTGATTGCTGACCGCGGTTCGATTGGCTCAGCATGGAGGCCACCGTGGTCAATCCGAAAGTCAAACGACAGGCAGAAGGGTCTCGCGACGTAGTCAACAAGGAATTGCGCCGCCAAGGCAGTATGCGACCGAACCGGATGACGAGAGGCAGGTGGAGCAAAAAGGGCCCGTACAACTGCTCTCCCAGTCATGATTAATCGAAGCCCGACGGATACACGTGCGTGAGCAGCGTCTGAGCAAGCCAAGATATATCCGCTGGAGGCTCGCGAAAACGGCGCGGAAGCCACCGTGTGGGAAGTAACCAGCCGCCGCGCGCCAATAGGAGGAGAATATGCCGGGGGATGTGTCGCGTATCGGTTCGGCTCTGCTTCAGATTACTCTCCTGGTTCTGCCGGCGGGCGCAGCAGTCTTGATCGCTCTTTTGCGGGAGCCAAGGCAGTATCGTGCCGATCCTCCCGTCTCGGCTGCGTTGGAAGGTCTGAGATTGATGCCGAACGGTATCGGCGGGACCCCGCCCGACGTCTATTTCGCTCTCGGAAAACCATATGAAAAAACAGCATTTGATCTTGCGCAGGGCAAAAGGCTCTATGCGTGGTTTGGCTGTATGCAGTGTCATGGTCAAGGCGAGGAGGGATCTGGACCCTCCTTTCTCGACGGGTGGTGGCTTTACGGCCCCTCGATGGTTTCCATCGCGGCATCCATACGAGACGGCATGCCGCCATTCCGCGACAGAATGACGATCGACCAGATCTGGCAGCTTGCCGGGAAAAGGTCGATGAGCCGCAGCTTAAAGCGATGTTTGAGACTTCGGCCGAAGTCCTCATTGGCTTAAAGACCGCCTTTGCCCACTACGAGCAAAAGAACGAGAGCGCGTGGCGTTGAAGCCGCTATCCGCCGGTTGACCCTTGAGGCGCTGCTCGAAACGGCGAGTAAATGGGCATTGGCAATCTCGCACGATCGCTCGGCAGCCTTGATACTATTCGAATTTATGCGCGAAACGTGCAAAGGCTGTTTTCGTCCGAGGCTAATATAGATGTTTAGCTGAACGAGGAGGGCCGCTCAGGCAGAGGAAGTCGGCGTAGTATGGCTGGCGTCGACGCAGCTCGTAACCACGTCATTCCCCGCGCTGTCTGGAAAAACGATCGTCAACCGTTGCTCGGCCGCCGCCCAGGCCCGAACGTGGTAGCGGCGCAGCACAAACACGCGCGCCGACAAGGCAAGCGTCCCGGCTATGAGGCCGAGAGCCATTCCCGCGCCAGCTACTGCTGTGGTGAAAATACCTGCAAAAACACCTGCGACGGTGCTGCTGACCACGCTCACCATACCGGCCGTAGTCATGAAATATTGTAAGGGCGACGGCTTGAACCCTTTGTCGACGAGCACTGCCGAGAGATCATCGTGCGTGGAGTGGATGAGGTACTTTTGCATGATCGGCGCGACATCGACGTAGTAGTGCCGAATCCGAGCCATTCCGCGAGCGTGCACCATATCCTCGATGGCGACCTGTACGGCGCGGATGAACGTGACGAGGCCGATGAAGAAAAGGCAGGGCAGCAAGATCAGGCTGAACAGCACGAACGGCATACCCATTTCCGTGACTTGCGCGACGAATGACAGAGCGATCGCCACGCTTGAGACGGATGTGAGAAACAGATTGGCGCGCTGGTTCGCTTCCTGAATCGTGGCTGCGCGGGCGGTCTGCAGCACGAAGTGCTCAGTTGTCATGCACTGCAGGATCGTGTTCGTGTCATTGCCTTCTTCAGCCATTCCCATCTTCCTCCGGTCGGTTCGATTACAACCTCGCTGACGTCGCTTTGGATCGGCAAGCCTGCGGAAATGTGAAGCAGGCCCAGCGACTTTGGGCAATTGCCCATGGGACTACGTTGGCGCCTGGAAGGTTATCGTATGGGTCCTCTCAAGCAAGCGATCGAGAGTTTCCTCATACTTCCGTCGGTAGCTCCGCTTCATTTGAACCGTCTCAAAATCCTTGCGATCGCGCCAGGTTTCGTAGAGCGCGAAGTGCGTCGGGTCGTTGGGATCAGGGTGCACGGCCGGGCAATCGGAGGATATCTCCGTGAGGCTCGAATTCATGCTGGGCTGGCGGCGGAGCCAGCAAGAAGTCCACCATCAATACTGATCTCGGTGCCGGTGATGTAAGTGGCCTCATCCGAAGCAAGCAAAACGGCAATAGCCGCGATCTCCTCTGGAAGCCCAAAGCGCTGAAGCGGCGTGTCCTTCACCAGCGCAGCCACCAGACCTTCACAATCTTCGAACCCTCGAACTCATAGGTGACGTGCTCCGCGAACGAGATCGTGCGGCCGTTGACGGGCAAGCCGAGGAATACTCCTCGTGGTGAACATCTGAATTCCAGGCGGGCCGCGATCATCGGCGGCTCGCAGACCACGAGCGACGCGCTAAAATATAGGTCGGGACTGTCCTCATAATCCTTGATCAGCATCTCGCAATAGCCTTTCAGTCCGAAAGCGCGGCCATTGTGTACGGCGTCGTCGCGGACGAACTCTCCAAGTTCGCTCCATGCCTGCCGATTGAGGCATTCCAGATAACGGAGGTAGGTCTCCCGCAAAGCCGCTGGGCCAGTGTCCTCATTAGTCATTTTGCTTCGCCTTCCAATCCTCGAACCAGCCTGGATACGGAGTGTTCTTCGCCAAGTGCCGATTGAAGTCCGGAGCGCCGTCCGACCACCACACGGAGCCACGATCGCGCAGAGCTACCTTTGCCTGTTCAACCCGCATTCTGGCGACGTTGCCGCCGTACCACAACCGGCCGCCGGCGCGTGTTGTTACGCAAACGGTGACCGTTGCGTACTGGAAAATCCCTCCGGCTCCGTCGCTAATCAATTCTCGAATTCGCAGTTCGAGATGCGATCCACTGTTAGCTGGAGGAAAACGCGTGAGCGCAGCATCGTCAGGATTTCCCCATATGTTAAGCTTCGCGGTCCTGCTCACCACGGTAACCCTGCTCGGGGTCGGTATCGCACTATACAAGCACGTGATCCCAGGTGAATACTCACCCGTCAACAAGACCTTCAGCCGCAAGCCCCGAGTGGGATCGGTGACAAGGCGTGACCGCCAGCTCGCCGAGGCCGACGCTGCTTGACTTGCGGGGGGAGTCGGGGCATTGAAGGACAACCGTTTCGGTCGGCGTTTTGAGAGCGGATTTACCGCCACCGAGCCGCCACCGAAACAACGGAAATACACGGGAACGAACGGGGATCAACCGACGTTTCCGGAACGTTGGAATGGAGTGTAGCGTCACCTGGAGCGTACTGGTCGCTGGTTTGGGACCAGAGGGTCGGGAGTTCGAATCTCTCCACTCCGACCATGCTTTTGGGTGAGGCTCCTTATCCGTTCCATTCCATGGAGCGTTACAGGAATGGCCGCCAAGATCTATCGTCCCGCAAAGACCGCCATGCAGTCCGGCAAGGCCAAGACCCATCTCTGGGTGCTGGAATTCGACCAGGAGCAGCCGCGCCGCATCGATCCGATCCTTGGCTACACCTCTTCGGGCGACATGAAGCAGCAGCTTCGCCTGACCTTCGAAAGCCAGGAACAGGCCGAAGCCTATGCCAAGCGCGAAGGCATCGAATACCGCGTCATCCAGCCGAAGGATCCGAATCGCCAGATCGTTTCCTACACCGACAATTTCCGCTTCAGCCGCACCCAGCCCTGGACGCATTGATTTTTTAGCCGCTCGGGCCTTCCCGAGCGCTGCTGCCGAGATCGGCCCCTTAGCTCAACTGGATAGAGCAGCTGCCTTCTAAGCAGCAGGTCGCAGGTTCGAGTCCTGCAGGGGTCGCCATCGCTTTATTGCTGAAATCGTTGGATTTTCTGTCATGTTTCGCAGCCGGAGACTGATCCGCGCGACTACCTGACATAATAAACAGACACACCCACCGGGTAGGCATAGACGCCTCGGTAAAAGAACCCCTTGCGATACAGACAACCCCGCAACCGCACCGCGGGCAGACTGACCTCGGCTATTGCTCCTGCCTCTGCCAGACCGGCTTCTGGAAGGCATCGCGCCAGCGCCCTGTTGTACGCCTGCATAAGTTGAGGGCTGCTTTCCACGGGCACTGCTCCGTAGAGCTGCAAATTCGACCGGGCTTCTGCCACCATCGGCATGCACATCAGGCTAAGCGCCACGCCCATTGCGAGCTTGAGGTTCATCTGTTCGCTCTCCGCTTGATACGATGCCGCGTGGAACGCGATGTCGGGCGATTTGTTCCCAAGCTCCTTGAAAGGCAGTCCGCAGCTGCCGCCAAAATGGCCGGGCTCACGAAATCCTATTCTTGCCGCATTGCGGATTCGGAATGGCCGCATTGTTTCGTATTATGGGTGATGTCAGTTCCGTAGCGTCAGCGCGCGGAAGGCAGACCGGCGATCTTGCGGCCACAGGCCTCGGCAAACGCCTTCAACACATTGAAATGGTTTTCATTCGGGCAGTTCCGACTGCCCGGACCCCTTGCATTGTTTTTGAGCCTTCGAGCGGGGATTTGATATGAACAGGATATTGTCTGCCGGCGCGGTTCTTGCGCTTGCGTGTTTTTTGACGGCCGGTCCGGGGTTTGCTGAGGACAAGCCGCTGATCTGGAAGCCGATCCGCAACTCCGACACCAGCTATTCCGTCAAGCTCGGCCTGAAGCTGCCGACCCGGCTCGAAACCGAGGCCGGCATCTCGATGGGTGTCGATACGACGACGAGTGGCACGCCGGTCGACACGCCGATCAAGTTCTGGAGCAATTTCACAGCGCAAAAGATCCAGACGCCCGCCTATCAGCTGAACCGCGGCATCGGCGTCGATCTCGACGGCAATACCGGCAGCGCCGGGATCACCATGAATTATTACGAAAAGGAGATCGCGACCCCGACGATCGATATCGAGAGGCGCAGCAGCTACGGCATGCGTTATGACGGGGCGTCGGGAGAATGGCGCGGCGTCGATGCCAGCCAGTCGGTTAGTCTGCTGCACAGCCCAAGCCGCACGGCGCTGGTCGGGCGGGCAAGCGGCAGTAACGGTTTTCGCACGGTCGGGGCAGGTGTCGCCGTCGAAAAGACGCTCGGCCGATACATGACCCTCAGCGGCGCGCTGGACCGGACGTCGGACGCGCCCGATCCGGTTGCAAGCGTCAACGCCCGTTATTCCTTCCGCTGGTGAAACGAAAACGGGGCGCCGAAGCGCCCCATGATTGCATCTCCAAGCCGGGTCAGTGCAGGATCTGGCTGAGGAAGAGTTTCGTGCGCTCGTGCTGCGGATTGTCGAAGAATTCGGCCGGTGAGTTCTGTTCGACGATCTGGCCCTGGTCCATAAAAATCACCCGATGGGCGACCTGGCGGGCAAAACCCATTTCGTGGGTGACGCACAGCATGGTCATGCCTTCTTCGGCAAGGCTCACCATCGTATCCAGCACTTCCTTGACCATTTCCGGATCGAGTGCCGAGGTCGGCTCGTCGAACAGCATGATCTTCGGTTTCATGCACAGCGAGCGGGCGATCGCCACGCGCTGCTGCTGGCCGCCGGAAAGCTGGCCCGGATATTTGTTGGCCTGTTCCGGGATCTTGACGCGGGCGAGATAATGCATGGCGATCTCTTCCGCCTGCTTCTTCGGCATCTTGCGGACCCAGATCGGCGCGAGCGTACAGTTTTCCAGGATCGTCAGGTGCGGGAAGAGGTTGAAGTGCTGGAACACCATGCCGACTTCGCGGCGCACTTCGTCGATCTTCTTCAGGTCGTTGGTGAGCTCGATGCCGTCGACGATGATGTTGCCGGCCTGGTGTTCCTCAAGGCGATTGATGCAGCGGATCATCGTCGACTTGCCGGAGCCGGACGGGCCGGCGATGACGATGCGTTCGCCCTTCATCACCTTCAGGTTGATGTCGCGCAGCACGTGGAAATCGCCGTACCACTTGTTCATGCCGATGATTTCGACGGCAACGTCGGTAGCCGAGACGGTCATTTTTTTGGGTTGGGCGTCTGCCATTTATATCCCCTTAGTTATCGTTTGTGGCTAGGCACAGCTTCAGGCCAGCTATCGCTTCAGGTTGGTGTCGAGGTGCCGCTCCATGAAGGCGGAGTAGCGCGACATGCCGAAGCAGAACAGCCAGAAGATGAAGCCTGCGAAGATGAGGCCGGTGATCGGTGTGACCGGGCTGATCCAGGTCGTGTCGGTGAAGTTCAACTGCACGATCCCGAGAAGATCGAACATGCCGATGATCGATACCAGCGACGTATCCTTGAAGAGGCCGATGAAGGTGTTGACGATGCCCGGAATGACCAGTTTCAGCGCCTGCGGCATGATGATCAGCCGGATCTTCTGCCAGTAGCTGAGGCCGAGCGAATCGGCGCCTTCGAACTGTCCTTTCGGAATTGCCTGCAGGCCGCCGCGAACGACTTCGGCCATGTAGGCGGAGGCGAAGATCGCCACGCCCACCAGTGCGCGCAGGAAATTGTCGATCGTCCAGCCGGTCGGCAGGAAGAGCGGCAGCATCACGTTCGCCATGAACAGCACCGTGATCAGCGGCACGCCGCGGATGACCTCGATGAAGGTGACGCAGATGACCCGGATCACCGGCATCGTCGAGCGTCGTCCGAGCGCCAGCAGAATGCCGACGGGGAGGGAGACGGCAATGCCGACGAAGGACAGGATCAGCGTCACCATCAGGCCGCCCCACAGCGGGGTTTCGACCTTCTGGAGCCCGAACACGCCGCCATGCAGCAGGAAGAATGCGACGATCGGCAGGCCGACGAAGAGCAGCAGCGCGTTCAGGCCCTTGCGAGGCAGCTTCGGCATCAGGATCGGCACGAGAAGGGCGATGAACAGGATCGCCACCAGCATCGGCCGCCAGCGTTCGTCGAGCGGATAACGCCCGAACATGAATTGCTGGAAACGATCGCCGACGAACGCCCAGCAGGCGCCGCTCCAGCCGTTGGGCTTGATGCCGCCCTGCACGGCGGTGGTGCAGAACGAACGGTCCGTGCCGAACCAGGCCGCCTGGACAAACAGCCAGTTGATCATGCCCGGCAGGATCCAGACCAGAAGCGCAACCGCAAGGATAGTCAGCGCGGCGTCTTTCGGTGTGGCCAGAAGGTTGATGCGGATCCAGCCCGAGGCGCTCCTGGTGCTGAGCGGAGCGGGGGCGGGGGCGATCATCTCCGGGCGGACATAGGCAAGATTTTTCGTGTTCATGATCTTACCTCTCCACCAGGGCCATTTTGGAGTTGAACCAGTTCATGAACAGCGAGGTCGTGATACTGATGCTGAGATAGACGACGAGCCAGATCGACACCACTTCGATTGCCTGTCCGGTCTGGTTCATCGTCGTGCCGCCGGTGGCGACCAGTTCCGGAAACCCCACGGCAATGCCGAGCGACGAGTTTTTCGTGAGGTTGAGATATTGGCTGGTCAGCGGCGGGATGATGACGCGCATCGCCTGCGGCACGACGACGAGACGGGTCGTGGTGGCGGGCTGCAATCCGAGTGCTGCCGCCGCTTCGCTTTGCCCCTTGGCGACGGCCCGGATGCCGGCGCGGATCGTCTCGGCGATGAACGAGGCCGTATAGAAGGACAGGGCCAGGTAGAGAGCCACGAATTCCGGCGCGATCACGGATCCGCCCGACAGGTTGAAGCGGCCTGCGATCGGGAAATCGAAGGTCAGCGGAGCGCCGGCGGCAAGGAAGACGAGGACCGGCAGGCCGACGATCAGCCCGATCGCCGTCCAGATCGTGTGGAACTGCTTGCCGGTGCGCATCTGCCGCCGTTTTGCCCAGCGCGCGACGAAGAAAGTCGCAACGATAGCGACCAGCAGCGCAATGGGGATCACCCATGCGGCGTCACCCCAGACGGGCCTCGGGAAGGCGAGCCCCCGGTTGTTGAGCACCATGCCGAGCGGCAGTTTGACCGAGTCCCGAACCTGCGGCAGGGACGAAAGCACGCCCTTGTACCAGAAGAAGATGATCAGCAGCACCGGAATGTTGCGGAAAACTTCTACATAGACGGTGCAGAGCTTTGCGATCAGCCAGTTCTTCGAAAGACGGCCGATGCCGATGATGAAGCCGATGGTCGTGGCGGTGATGATACCGAAGAATGCCACCAGGATCGTATTGAGAAAACCGACGAGGATGGCGCGCCCGTAGGTCGAATCGCTCGAATAGTCGATGAGCGAGGCGCCGATGTCGAAACCGGCGCGGCCTTTCAGGAACTGATAGCCGGAAGCGGTATGGGAACTTGCCAGGTTGGCGACGGTGTTGTCGAAGATCGACCAGCCGACGCCGACGACGATGACGAGCGTGAGGATCTGGAAGAAAATAGCCCGGATCTTTGGGTCGTAGATATAGGATCTGAGAGTTCGCGCTTCGGAAGGCGCAATTGCAGCGTGATCTGTCATGCTGGCCTTTTCCCCTGTGACCTCGTTTTTGAGGTCTTTTTCTTTTTATGCGTTTTTCTTTTTATGCCGGGGATAAGGCGGCCGAGCCGCCTTATCCCGTCTTGGTTTGGCCGATTAACGAACCGGCGGAGCGTATTGCAGGCCGCCCTTGGTCCAGAGCGCGTTCAGGCCGCGCTGGATCTTGAGGGGAGTGTTCTGGCCGATGTTGCGCTCGAACACTTCGCCGTAATTGCCGACGGCCTTGATGATGTTGTAGGCCCAGTCGTTGGTCAGGCCGAGGTCGGTACCGATCTTGGTATCCTTTTCGACGCCGAGGAAGCGGCGGACGTCCGGGTTGGTGGAGGATTTGCGGATGTCATCGACATTGGCCTTGGTGATGCCGAACTCTTCAGCCTGCACCAGTGCGTAATGCGTCCACGAAATGATGTCGAACCACTGGTCGTCGCCCTGGCGAACGGCCGGGCCAAGCGGCTCCTTGGAAATGATTTCCGGCAGAATGATGTGCTCATCCGGGTTCGAAAGCGACAGGCGCAGCGAATAGAGGCCGGACTGGTCGGTCGTGTAAACGTCGCAACGGCCTTCCTGGTAGGCCTGGTTCACTTCCGGCAGCTTTTCGTAAACGACCGGCTTGTATTCGAGCTTGTTGGCCTTGAAAAAGTCGGCGAGGTTAAGCTCGGTGGTGGTGCCGGACTGAACGCAAACGGCAGCGCCGGAGAGTTCCAGAGCCGACTTCACGTTGAGGCTCTTCGGCACCATGAAGCCCTGGCCGTCGTAATAGTTGACGGTGCGGAAGTTGAAGCCGAGCGCGGTATCGCGGTTGATCGTCCAGGTCGTGTTACGGAACAGGACGTCGCCTTCGCCCGACTGCAGCGCCGTAAAGCGGGTCTGCGAGGTGGTCGGGGTGTATTTGGTCTTCGTTGCGTCATTAAAAATGGCAGCAGCAACGGCTTTGCAGTAGTCAACGTCGAAACCGGACCAGTTGCCCGATGCGTCCGGTGCGGCAAAGCCGGCGAGACCGGTGTTGACGACGCACTGAACGAAACCCTTGGACTTGACGGTATCCAGCGTGGCGGCCGATGCCGCCGATGCGAAGCCAAGGACCGCTGCGCCAATCGCGGCTGACAGAAGCGTCTTTTTCATTTTCCCAACCTTTATCTGTGGTTTTCTGTGACTTGATGGCACCAACCGCTCCCCTGTCTTTTCGAATACGGCCGGCCGCCCGCTAACCCTCCCGGTGCAGGCGTTGCTATCTCATTCGCAAAACAACGCAGGGTCAAGTGTCGCCATTTCGAATTGCGTCTGAAATGAGGTAAATTCGTTAACCCGGCTCAGAAAACGCTCAGTTACCTAAAGTTTAGGCAACGTATGATCAAAAGAGGTGCGTTTTCCGTGAGATGGAAGGTTGCCTGATGTGACTGATTTAAGCGCCTGTCGCGGGGTTGACCGGGCCCTGTTGCGGCGGCAAAACTTTGTGTCTCCATTGCCAAAGAAAGCTCTCCCCGACATGAAAAAGACGAACGAGTCTCTGTTCACCGGCGCTGGCCCCAATACGCGTCTCGCCCATATGGGCAACGATCCGTCCGACTACCACGGCTTTGTCAATCCGCCGGTCGTTCACGCTTCGACCGTGTTGTTTCCCGACGCTGCGACAATGGAGAAGCGGGCCCAGAAATATACCTACGGGACCCGCAGCACGCCGACGACAGATGCGCTCTGCGCGGCCTTTGACGAGCTGGAGGGCTCGGCCGGCACCATTCTTGTTCCCTCGGGACTGGCAGCGATTTCGGTGCCGTTTCTCGCCTATCTCTCGGCCGGCGACCACGCCCTGATCGTCGATTCCGTCTACACGCCGTGCCGTAATTTCTGCAATACGATGCTGAAGCGCCTCGGCGTCTCGATCGAGTATTACGATCCGGAAATCGGCGCCGGCATCGAAACGCTGATCAAGCCGAACACCAGGCTGGTCCATACCGAAGCGCCGGGCTCCAACACCATGGAGATGCAGGATATCAGGGCGATCGCCGACGTGGCTCACCGACACGATTGCGTCGTCACCATGGACAATACCTGGGCAACGCCGCTTTATTTCCGGCCGCTCGATTTCGGCGTCGACGTGTCGATCCATGCGACGACGAAATATCCGTCCGGCCATTCGGACATCATCATGGGCTCGGTTTCCGCCAATGCCAGGCACTGGCCCAAGCTCGAGGAAGCCCGCATTGCGCTCGGGATCTGCGGCTCACCGGATGATTCCTACCAGATCCTGCGCGGCCTGCGCACCATGGGCGTGCGTCTCGAACATCATCAGAAGAGCGCGCTCGATATCGCCGCATGGCTGGAGAGCCGCGACGATGTCGCGCGCGTCCTGCACCCGGCGCTGCCGAGCTTCCCCGGCCACGCGATCTGGAAGCGAGATTTCAAGGGCGCCAGCGGCGTCTTCTCTTTCGTGCTGAAGGCGCAGGGCGACAGGGCGAAAGCCAAGGCGCATGCTTTCCTGGACGCGCTGTCCTTCTTTGGCCTCGGTTATTCCTGGGGCGGATACGAGAGCCTCGCCGTGCCGGTCAATCTGTCGGACCGCACCATCCGCAAAGCGCCGCCGGAAGGTCCGGTCATCCGCCTGCAGATCGGTCTCGAAGACGTAGCCGACCTCAAGAAGGACCTGGAAATCGGTTTCGGGGCCGCGGCCGAGATCTGATCACCGCGCCTTGAAGCCGTAAAGCCAGTCGAAATCCGCCGCGAGTGATTGCGGCGGACGCAGCGACAGGACGATATCGCGGCCGAGCCGGATCGGGCCGCGGGCGTGATAGGCGAAACGGTTGAACAGGCCGCGGGCGCGAACCTTGGCGATTCGCCCCATGCGTTCACCCTCGAAATCGGCCAGCGCCTGCGCGAGGGGCAGGGGACCGGCCATACGGTTTGCGAGCACGAACGCGTCCTCGATCGCCATCGATGCGCCCTGGGCTGCAAACGGCATCATCGCATGCGCCGCATCGCCGATCAGCACCATGTCGCGACCGTTATGCCAGCGCCCGGCGCTCACCTCGTAGAGCGGCCAGAAGGTCGGCTGTTCGGCTCTTTCGATCAGTTGAACGATGCGTCGGTCCCAGCGATGGAACTGGCCGAGCAGCATACGCCGCTGCGCATCGCCGGCTTGCGCATCCCAGGTCTTGCCGGGGCTGATGCCGGAGGCGATTGCGACGATGTTGAACCCGTCGATCTCTTTGAGCGGGTAGGCAACCGCATGGGTCGAGGGGCCGAGAAAGGCGGTGACCTGGCCCGCGTCCAGCCAGGCGGGTCTGGCGCTGCCGGGAATCGTGAAGCGCCAGGCGACATTGCGCGAAAAATCGGGCTCCGGACTGTCCGGTATGCCGGCACGCAGATTGGACCAGACGCCGTCGGCGCCGACGATCAGGGGATAGGTTCTGCCGGTGATCCCGGCCAGCGTTCCGTGCGGATCTTCGCGGACAGGCGCATCCAGATGGATGCTGCAGAGCGGGTTCTGTGCGACCGCGGCAAGCAATGCCTGTTGAAGCGTCGCACGGTGGAGGACCCCATAGGGCGCACCCCAGCGCTCGCGGGCAAACCGCCCGACCGGCACATGCGCAAGCGGTCTGAGCGACGTCCCCGAAACGAGCGCAATCCGCTCCGGCTCGGTCCAGACGGCTTCGAGCGCGGGCAGGACGCCGAGTTCGGAGAGCACGCGCGAAGCGTTCGGCGATATCTGCAGGCCGGCCCCGACCTCGATCAGGGCGGCCGCTTCCTCGAAAAGGTCGCAGGCTATGCCGTGGCGGGCGAAGGCGAGCGCGGCCGTCAGCCCGGCCATGCCGGCGCCGATGATCGCTACTCTTTCGATAGGCATCTCGGAATGCCGATCAGGCGGCCTTGACGTGGAAGACGCAGCCCGGCGGATCGGTCTGTTCGGCCTTCAGCGATGGATTGTAGCGGTAGAGGGTCGAGCAATAGGAGCAGACCTTCTCGTTGTCGTCGCCCATGTCGATGAAAATGTGCGGATGGTCAAAGGGAACCGAAGCACCGGTGCACATGAATTCCTTGACGCCGATCTGGATCAAGCGATGCCCGCCGTCGTTCTGGAAGTGGGGAATGCTATGCCCGGCCATGATGGTCTCCGATACTTGAATGCGGCGTGTCTGATTTGCGCCGGACATTAGCCGCCCGCTTGGCGATTGTGTAGTGGGAAAACCGCCGCAGGCGCGTCGATTTCGTGTCGGTCGCGGGTTCAAACGTCGCTGTTCATCCCTTATGTTCCCGGCGTCAATGAGGAATGCCTTCGATGAATCTCAACGCGCCTGCCTTCTCTACGTTCTCCCACGACGGTCTCGATCTTGCCTATTTCGACGAAGGCGATCCGTCGGGCGATCCGGTGCTGCTCATCCATGGGTTTGCCTCGAGCGCGCTGGTCAACTGGGTGCATCCGGGCTGGCTGAAGACGCTTGGCGACGCGGGTTACCGGGTAATCGCCATGGACAATCGCGGGCATGGGGCAAGCGACAAGCCGCGCGATCCGGAAGCCTATCGGCCATGGGTGATGGCCGAGGATTCGATGGCGCTCCTCGATCACCTGAGGATCCCGGAAGCGCATGTCTTCGGTTATTCGATGGGCGCCCGCATCTCGGTCTTTTCCGCACTCGCCCATCCGCATCGGGTACGTTCCCTGGTCCTCGGAGGCCTCGGCATCGGCATGACCGACGGGGTAGGGGATTGGGACCCGATCGCCGACGCCTTGCTCGCCCCGTCGCTCGAGGACGTCAGCCATGCCCGGGGCCGCATGTTCCGCGCCTTTGCCGACCAGACGAAGAGCGACAGGCAGGCCCTTGCCGCCTGTATCCGTGGTTCGCGGGATCTGGTGACCCGCGCCGACATGGGGAGGATCGACGCGCCGACTCTGATCGGGGTCGGAACCGCGGACGACATCGCCGGTTCCGCGCAGGAGCTGGCCGCCTTGATGCCGCACGCGATTGCCCTCGATATTCCCGGACGCGACCATATGCTCGCAGTCGGCGACCGGGTGTTCAAGAAGGCGGTTCTGGACTTTTATGCGGAACTCTCGGCAAGGCCGTAGGTTTCTTCATTCTTACGATCAACGGAATGCGATTTTGCGCCCATTGGTCTCGGCGTAAACTTATTCTATATACTGGCCGTACGAAGCTCTGCCGTACGGCAAACGAGGAGACGGCGATGGCCGCGAGAACTGAAATCCGCCAGGAGCCGGTCGCGACGATGGATCCCATCTGGGATACGTTGCGCCAGGAGGCGCGCGCAGCGACCGAGCAGGACCCGCTGCTCGCCGCATTTCTGTATTCTGCCGTGCTCAACCATCGCTCGCTTGAGGAATGCGTCGTGCACCGCATCTGCGAGCGCCTCGCTCATGCGGATATTCCGGACGTCCTCCTGCGCCAGACCTTCATGGAAATGTTGGCCGACTGGCCGGAATGGGGCGCGATCCTGCGTGTCGACATCCAGGCCGTCTACGACCGCGATCCTGCCTGCCTGCGGTTCATGGAGCCGGTTCTCTATTTCAAGGGTTTCCACGCGATCCAGACCCACCGGCTGGCGCATTGGCTGTTCAACCGCGGCCGCCGCGATTTTGCGCTCTATCTGCAGAGCCGCTCCTCCAGCGTCTTCCAGACGGACATCAACCCGGCAGCCCGCATCGGCAAGGGCATTTTCCTCGATCACGCCACCGGCCTGGTGGTCGGGGAGACGGCCGTGATCGGCGATAACGTCTCGATCCTGCACGGCGTGACGCTCGGCGGCACCGGCAAGGAAGGCGCCGACCGCCATCCGAAGATTGCCAACGGCGTCCTCATCGGTGCCGGCGCCAAGATCCTCGGCAATATCGAGGTCGGGTCGTGCTCTCGCGTTGCCGCGGGCTCGGTGGTCCTGAAGGCCGTTCCGCCGAAGTCGACCGTCGCCGGCGTGCCGGCAAAGGTGGTTGGGAGTGCCGGGTGTTCGGAACCGTCGCGCCTGATGGACCAGATTCTCGGGGCTGACGACTGATTCGTCTGCGTTCGCCTTGCCGCTCGCCCGACATCGACGGCTCACGGAATATCGTGAGCCACCGAACATCGGGGAAAGAGCGGCAAAGGCTATTTCTGGCGGCTTTACTTTCGCCTTTGTCCCATGCCAAAAGCGCCGCAACCGAGAATCGCTGACGGAGAGAGACGTGAAACCGGACGAAATCAAGAAGCTCGACGCCTATTTCAAGCGCGTGATCAATCCGCAGGCGATCGTCAAGGCGCGTCCGCGCAAAGACGACTCGGCCGAAGTTTACCTCGGTGACGAGTTTCTCGGCGTCGTCTACATCGATGACGAGGATGGCGACCGCTCCTATAACTTTTCGATGGCGATCCTCGACGTCGATCTCTAATCGATCTCCCTGCGCTTTCGGCGCAAAAAGAGGGCTCAAAATCAGGTCCTTGGCCGCTCTTGCGGCGGCCTGAGCACCTAGATCCACATGGTGTTGCGTGGGTTGGGTTACGCCCACCGACGGCCGCAAAGGCAATGCACCGAAAGCCGATGTCCTTTTCGAAAACCTTACCGCCAGGTCATCAGGGGCGATACCGCCTCTGACAGTGATCGCCTGCGCACCAAATTGCCCGGAAAAATTGCAGTCGCTGTTATTCTCTACAATCTCACTCGCGCCAAAAAATATACGCTGGACAAGCACCTCATGCTCAGCGCGCGTCTGATCGGACGCTGCTTCTCAAAATTCTAGCGATTCTGCAGGCTCGCCTGACTTCGTAATGTTCGGGCAATTTTCGCCATATCACTGGATGAGCGCCGCCGCGGCAGAGGATCCGGAGACCTACATTGCGCATATTATTGCTTGAAGATGAGCCGGAAATGGCGGCGGCATTGATCACCGCACTTGGACGCCGTGACATCATCGTCGACCATGTGAGCACGCTTGCCGATGCCGAATTGATGGCTCGGATCGGGACGTACGACGTGCTCGTATTGGATCGCCGGCTGCCGGATGGCGAAGGCCTCGATCTCATCCCCGTGCTTCGCTTCCAAAAAAATACCACCCCGGTCCTGATACTGACGGCACTTGCTGGTGTCGATCACCGCGTCGAAGGGCTCGATGGCGGAGCCGACGACTATCTCGGCAAACCTTTTGCGATCGAAGAACTGCTGGCGCGATTGCGCGCGCTGCAGAGGCGCTCGCCGACGGTTTCCGCCGAGCGATTTTCCCTCGGCAATCTGACGGTCGATCCACGCAGCAACGAAGTTGCCGTTGCCGGAGGTTTCATCGATCTGGCGCGGCGAGAGTATCTGGTCGTCGAGGCGTTGATCCGGCGCGCGAACCGCATCGTCACACGATCGATGCTGGTGGACGCCGTCTATACGATCGACGACCAGATCGAGTCCAATGCCCTGGACGCGCATGTCTCGCGAATCCGGCGCAAGCTCGGCATCGCCGGAGCATCGGTGGAAATCCGTGCGGTCCGCAACATCGGATATCTGTTGCGGGTCAGCTCATGAGACCGCGCACTGGCCGCTCGCTCAAATGGGTACTGACCCGGCGCCTGATTGGTCTTCAGGCATGCCTCCTAGTGTTCTTCTTCGCCTTGCTCGCCGGATGGGTCTGGATCATCGATCCCGAACTCGAAGACACCAATGAATCGGTCATCCGCGTACTCGCAAAACACGTGGTACGCCAAGCCGACGGCACGCTCGATATGGCTGACGTGCCGGAGCTTGGCGAATTGACACGTCGGTATCCTGATCTGTGGTTCATCATCAGGGATGACAGGAACAATCTCTATCGATGGGGCGTCTTTCCGAAAGAGTTGCTGACCGAAGTTTTCCCAATGTCAATCGAAGGGGCAACATTGAAGGGCGGCCCGAGTGCGCACGTGGCGGTCGGCAATCGCGACACGCCGATCGGTCGGCTTCAGTTCGTGGCATCGACAGACCGCATCGGTGCGAAAAACCAGGACGTCAATATCTGGATCAGTCTCGACATCGATGTTCCCGAGGGCGGCGGCGGCGCGGAAACGTTCTGGCTGACTGTGGTACCGGCGACCGGCGTTATTCTGGCCATTCTGGTGGTTCCGATCCTGCTCGTGACCGGCGCGGCAACGCTGATCGCCACACCTTACTCGATCGGACGGTCGCTGACCGGTCTGGTCGAGACAGCCAACCAGGCAAAGGCGATCGAATTCGAAACCCGGTCGGCTCGCCTCAAGGTTTCGAAAGTCCCAAGCGAGATCGTTCCGCTTGTCGATGCCTTCAATCACACACTTTCCAAGCTTGATCGCGGCTACAAGCAGCATAGCCGCTTTCTGGCCGATGCCGCACACGAACTGCGCACGCCGATCGCGATCGTGCGAACGCGGGCAGACCTTTTGCCGGAAAGCGCGGACAGTCGGCAACTGCTGCGGGATATCGATCGTCTTTCCAGGGTCGCGCACCAGCTGCTCGACATCCAGGCTATCGGCGCTGGTTCTCAGGCAGCACAGATGGTCGACTTGAACCAGCTGGTCGGACGGATCGCTGCCGATCTCGCACCTGGAATCATCGATGCCGGCTACGATTTCCTCTTCGAGCCGGCTCCTGCCGAGGCACCCTTCATGATCTATCCCTCGACGATAGAGCTTGCGGTGACCAACCTGATCCGCAATGCAGTCGATCATTCCGGGTACAAGGGCGCGATCGCGGTCTCGGTCGATGCGCAAGGCTTCATCGACGTCTGTGATGAGGGTCCCGGCATCCCTCCAGCGGAACGTGGCCGCGTGTTGGAGCCGTTCTACCGGCTGAATACGCACTCGTCCGGCGCAGGCTTGGGGCTCAATCTGGCGCGCAAGGCGGCGGAGCTTCATTTCGGGCGGTTGCTGTTTGCCGATACCAATAGCGGGTTTCGGGTGCGCCTTGAGATCGGTGGGTTGGACGGCAGCCGGGCCCCGACCGATAGCAACTCCCTTTGAGGGTGGGACTAGCTTGCCTGCGGTCGGTAGCCGTCATTCGCAGAGGCCTTCGACATCGGTAATGCACTCGCAATCTTCGCCACGTAGCGAGCGGTAGAGCCAACTGGAGCCGCCGCTATGCACAAGAAATTACTATGGAAAATACGTCGAACGCATTCGTTCGTTACCCTCGCAGCCGTTGCGCTGCTGGTAAGCTGTGCATCGCAGATCATGAAAAACTATGTCGGAGGGCCGCTGGAGGCGGTGATACTGGACTACGGGCCACCCGACAACGTCGTTGAAATCGGTGCCGGTCAAAGGGCCTATCAATGGCGGCGCGTCAACACGGAAGCGGTGGCGGGCACCACCAGTGGCGAAGTTCGCCAAACACGTCATGGCGAACGTTATGAGGTCTCCCAGTCCCCAGGCTACGTCAAGGAGACCGAATGCTTCTACACCTTCTACGCGCGGGCCTCCGGGACGCAATGGTTCGTCACGAATTTCCGTAGGCCGCAACTCGAATGTGAGTGACCGACCTACCGCAGCCGAAGATCGCCGCGGCGGATTTCATGGAATTATGAAAATCAAAGCCCTGCAGCGCCTCTCGAAAAGACGAGCGGCGCTGCAGGGCTTCAGGTGGTGCGCAAGAAATGCCATTCAGCCGAAGGGCGCGGGTGGTCTCAGATGTAACCTGCTGCGTGCTGCAATAATCCAAACTTGTTCCCAAGCCCTTAGATCCGGATGATTTTAGGCCGGCTTGGCCTGAAATCTGAATCCGAAAACGGCTCATGCGGCGTCCGCCGCAAGAGACGCTGCAGCACTTTGAATGGCGGCATGATGCGGTCGCTAACACGATTCCGTTTCGAGGAATTATGCGCTAAGGCATGCGCTACCCTGAGTGAGAGATGCTTTAGAAGCGCAGGTTTATGCCTGCCTTGATCACGTGGCTGTTGATATCCGCACGTGTGGTACCGGCATCTGTGGTCGTCTTGACGTCCGGGGTCATGATGTAATTGTACTCGACCTTTGCAGAAAGGCCGTTTCCGAAAGCCTGCTCGACGCCACCGCCGACCAAATAGCCGCCTTCCCAGCCCGGGCCGCGCCGAATGTTGTTGCCGTTGTCGAATTTGGTCATCGCATAACCGGCAGTGCCGTAAAGGAGCGTCTTGTCGAGGCCCACGCCGACCTTGGCTTTGGCGGCCAGCCGCCACTGCTCTTCAAGTTTGCCTCCGTGCACATTCTGATCGGCGCCGCCCAAATGGGCGCCCTCGACTTCTGCACCCAGCACGGCGGAGTTGAACTGGAGATTGTATCCGGCCTGTGCCCCGGCGGCGAGGCCTTTGCCATCGGAAAAGGGATTGAGATGGCTGGAGGCAACACCGGCATGTCCGCCGACATAAGCGCCGGTCCAATCGTACGTGGCCGGTTGGCCGCAGGGCGCCTGGACGTAGGAATTGTCCAGATCAGCTGCCATGGCAGCTTGGGAAAGCAACATGGCGAACGCGGCTGACAAGCCGAAACGTGTTCTCATCGAAGGCATCTATGACTCCAAACAAAGCGCGGCGCCCTTCAGCGCGGCGTGAAGTGAACATGGGGGCGTGAAAGAAGGCTCCCGCGAACCCTTCGAGACATGTCCCGAAGGATGGGTGTCATTCTGCTTGCGAGGATTACCGGTGGATTACACAAACCAGGGCGTTGGGCGGAGGGACGGCCAGGACATAGTTTTTTGTTGCTGAAACTTTTCGTCCTTGAACAGCTGCAAACGGACAAGCAGTCGATTTGAGCAGGATGATTTTAGCGGGGTCGCTTTTCTTTGATTCGTGTGGAGCGACCGACCGGAAAGAAAATAGCTGCGACGTTTTGCGCGGTGGTTGTGATTTGCTGATATATCTTCGCAAAATCAGAAACCTGACTCTGTCTATGCATTTGCATAGAGCCGATTGCAACCAAAGGTGATTTTGCGCCGCACAAATCAGCCTTGACTTTTATCCGTAGGCCGCTTTCAATCAGCAAATACGAATAGAACAAAGGGACAGGCGATGTTCAATTTCGATGAGGCCAACAAGAAGAGCAAGGAAGCGATGGACGGAATGCTGAAGAGCTATTCCGAGATCGCCAAGGGTTATCAGGCGATCGCTACCGAAGCGACCGATTATTCCAAGAAGTCCTTCCAGGATATGACGGGTTTCATGGAAGAGCTTGCCTCCACCCGCAGCGTCGAGGCGGCCTTCGAGCTCCAGACCAAATACGTGAAATCGGCTTATGAAAGCTTCATTGCCGAGTCGACCAAGATCACCGACATGTATGCCGATCTCGCAAAGACGGCCTACAAGCCCTACGAAGCGCCGGTCGCCAAGTCGACCGCCGTGGTGACCGCAAACGCCGCGTAACGCGCATAGCGGCCCCTTCAAACGACGCTTTCATCATAGAAGGCCGGCGGCGTTCAGCGCTGCCGGCCTTTTTGATTCATGCCAATGCGGAAATATCCGACTTTCGGCATGTTCCATCATCTCTTTAGCGGAATAGTGATTGCGTGGCCGCAAAGGGGGCTTAAAATCCGCGTTCAATGAACTAAGTTAGGAAGACTAAAGTCCGGCCGTTCGGCCATTCGGACGAACCCGCCGGATGACTGGGGAATGAATGAAGATGATCGCACTGCCGATCTTGATGCAAGCTGAAAAGGGTGGCGACGGAGACAACGCAAATCGCGGTACCTCGGTCATCACTCGTACGAAGCCGAAAACAAAGAAGCCAAATCTCTACCGCGTACTGCTGCTGAATGACGATTATACGCCGATGGAGTTCGTCATCCACATTCTGGAACGTTTCTTTCAGAAGGACAGGGAGGCAGCGACGCGTATCATGCTCCACGTCCACAATCACGGCGTGGGGGAATGCGGAATATTTACATACGAAGTAGCGGAAACCAAAGTGTCCCAGGTCATGGACTTCGCCCGGCAACACCAGCATCCGCTGCAATGTGTCATGGAAAAGAAGTGAGGAACCCGACGTGCCAACATTTTCGCCTAGTCTAGAAAAGGCGCTGCATCAGGCACTGACCTTTGCCAACGAGCGGCATCACGAATATGCCACGCTCGAGCACCTGCTTTTGGCGTTGATCGACGATGCCGATGCAGCCGCGGTCATGGGCGCTTGTAACGTCAATTTGGAAACCCTGCGCAAGACCGTCGCCGACTATGTCGATAATGAACTTGCCAACCTGATCACCGGTTATGACGAGGATTCCAAGCCGACCTCCGGCTTCCAGCGCGTCATCCAGCGCGCCGTCATCCACGTCCAGTCCTCCGGCCGCGAGGAAGTGACCGGCGCCAACGTTCTCGTCGCGATCTTCGCGGAACGGGAAAGCCATGCGGCCTTCTTCCTGCAGGAGCAGGAAATGACCCGCTATGACGCGGTCAACTATATTTCTCACGGCATCGGCAAGCGTGCTGGCACCTCCCAGACCCGCACGCCGCGCGGCGCCGAGGACAGCGAGTCGGAAGCCAAGCCCTCCGCCCGCGATCAGGAGGAAGGTTCGGCCAAGAAACCGCAGGATGCCCTCAAGGCCTATTGCGTCAACCTGAACGAAAAGGCCCGCGACGGCCGCATCGATCCGCTGATCGGCCGCCATGCCGAAGTCAACCGGACGATCCAGGTCCTGTGCCGCCGTTCCAAGAACAACCCGCTCTACGTGGGTGATCCGGGCGTCGGCAAGACGGCGATCGCCGAAGGCCTCGCCAAGCGGATCATCGAAGGCAAGGTGCCGGAGGCTCTCGCCGACGCCACCATCTTCTCGCTTGACATGGGTACGCTGCTCGCCGGCACCCGTTATCGCGGCGACTTCGAAGAACGGCTAAAGCAGGTCGTCAAGGAACTTGAAGAGTATCCGGGCGCGGTCCTGTTCATCGACGAGATCCACACCGTCATCGGCGCCGGTGCCACTTCCGGCGGCGCGATGGATGCCTCGAACCTGTTGAAGCCGGCGCTGTCTTCGGGCGCGATCCGCTGCATCGGTTCGACCACCTATAAGGAATACCGCCAGTTCTTCGAAAAGGACCGGGCTCTGGTTCGCCGCTTCCAGAAGATCGACGTCAATGAACCGTCGATCGACGATGCGATCGAAATCATGAAGGGCCTGAAGCCCTATTTTGAGGAATACCACAAGCTGCGTTACACCAACGACGCGATCAAGGCGGCTGTCGAGCTTTCGGCCCGCTACATTTCCGACCGCAAGCTTCCGGACAAGGCGATCGACGTGATCGACGAGACCGGCGCGGCCCAGATGCTCTTGCCCGCTTCCAAGCGCCGCAAGCTGATCACCGAGAAGGAAATCGAGGTGACGATCGCCACGATGGCGCGGATCCCGGCAAAGACCGTCTCCAAGGATGACGAGATGGTTCTCGCCAACCTCGAAAAAGAGCTACGTTCGGTTGTCTATGGCCAGGATGCGGCGATCGAAGCCCTGTCGACCGCGATCAAGCTTGCCCGTGCGGGCCTGCGCGAGCCGAACAAGCCGATTGGCTCCTACGTCTTTTCCGGCCCGACTGGCGTCGGCAAGACGGAGGTCGCCAAACAGCTTGCCGCCTCGCTCGGCGTCGAGATGCTGCGGTTCGACATGTCGGAATATATGGAGCGCCACACGGTCTCGCGGCTGCTCGGCGCACCTCCCGGTTATGTCGGCTTCGACCAGGGCGGTCTCCTGACCGATGGCGTCGACCAGCATCCGCACTCAGTGGTCCTGCTCGACGAAATCGAGAAGGCGCATCCGGATATCTACAATATCCTGCTGCAGGTCATGGACCATGGTTCATTGACCGACCACAACGGCAAGAAGATCGATTTCCGCAACGTCATCCTGATCATGACGACCAACGCGGGCGCGTCGGAAATGGCCAAGGCCGCCATCGGCTTCGGTTCGTCCAAGCGCACCGGCGAGGACGAAGAGGCGATCAACCGCCTGTTCACGCCGGAATTCCGCAACCGCCTCGATGCGATTATCCAGTTCGCACCGCTGCCGACCGAGGTCATCCATCAGGTCGTTCAGAAGTTCGTCATGCAGCTCGAGACGCAGCTCTCGGAACGCAACGTCACCTTCGACCTGCATCAGGATGCAATCGCCTGGCTGGCGGAAAAGGGTTACGACGAGAAGATGGGTGCCCGCCCGCTCTCTCGCGTCATCCAGGAATACATCAAGAAGCCGCTCGCCAACGAGATCCTGTTCGGCAAGCTGCGTAAGGGTGGTGTGGTCCGCGTCACGGTAGGCAAGGGCGAGGATGGCAAGGACAAGCTCATCCTCGACTCGATCTCCGAGGCGACCCCTGTGAAACCGAAGCCGGAGGCCGAGGTGGAAGAGGCCGCCGAGGAAGCCGAAACCAAGGTCGTCAAGGCCAAGGCGCCGAAGAAGTCGGCGCAGAAGGACAAGGACGGCGGCCCGGCCAGGGCTCGCGCCATGGTCGATGCGGACGTGATCGCTTCGGATGACGCGCCCAAGACGCCGCCCCGCAAGGGCACCACGGTGCCGCGCGTGCCGAAGAGCAAATAACTCCTTCGGATGGAATTTTGGCGATGCCGGGCTTGTCCCGGCATCGCTGTTTTCATGACTGACCGTTTCCCATACCCGCCGGAATACTTATGTCTCCAGACAGTGACGATCGCAGCGCCCTATCCTGGTTTTTTACCGGCATGCGGGGCCTGCTTTCGCTTCCGGCCCTCATTCTTCTAACCTCGATCGTCGGCTTCAGCGCCTTTGCGCTGGAATCGGGCCTGACGCGTGGCGAGGCGGTGTTCATGTCGCTGGCGATCTGGGCGCTGCCGGCGCAGGTCATCCTGATCGGGACAATGGCGAGCGGCGCCAATATTGCCGCCTGCTTTCTCGCGGTGACGCTCTCCTCGATCCGCATGACGCCGATGGTCGCCTCGGTCGTCCCGGAGATGCGAACAAGGCGCACGCCGATCTGGCTGCTGCTGATCCTGTCGCATTTCATCGCCATCACGTCCTGGGTCTTCGCGATCACCACGCTTCGCAACGTGCCGCGCGAGCACCGGGCGATCTATTTCGCCGGTTTCGGCGTGACGCTGACGTTGACCGGCACACTGGTCGTTGCGGTCTTCTACGATATCGTTTCGGCCTTTCCGCCGGCCGTCGCGGGCGTACTCTTCTTCCTGACGCCCGTCTATTTCAACGCCTCCATCTGGGCGAGCGCGCGCCAGCCGGTGGTGCAGATAGCTTTCGTCATGGGGGTGATCCTCGGCCCGACGCTGGCGCTGGTGACCCCGCAATTCGACGTGCTGTGCGCTGGCCTTGGCGGCGGCACGGCCGCCTATCTGATCGACAGGGCACGCCGCAAGAAAAAGCGTGCCGGGCAGGAGACCAGGCGATGATTGCCGAATACTGGACCTTCATCGTTATCGCAGTCGCCGGTTTCCTGGCGACCGATATCTGGCGGTGGCTCGGGGTTTTTACCGGCAACCGGCTGAACGAAGACTCCGAAGCGCTTTATTGGGTAAGGGCGGTGGCGACTGCGCTGGTCATGGCCGTCACCGCAAAACTGATCGTTTTCCCGAACGGCACGCTCGCCGGTTCGCCGCTCTGGTTGAGGTTGGCGGCGGCCGGCATCGGTTTCGCCATCTTCCTGGCGACCGGTCGCAAGGTCTGGATCGGCGTTGCTGTGCCGATGACGCTGCTTGTCGCTGGTCTCTGGTGGGTTGGTTTCTGAAGCTTAATTGCCCAATTCGCCGATGATCTTCTCGGCATTCGCCGCGAGTACGTCGTTATTCTCCATCTGGCCCGAATGGGGTTTCAGCGGCTGTCCCTCGTAGCGCGGGACGACGTGGAAATGCAGGTGGTAGACAGTCTGTCCGGCGGCCGGTTCGTTGAACTGGATGACGGTGATGCCGTCCGCCTCGAAAGCCTCCTTGGCAGCTCTGGCGAGTTTCTGCACCACCGGGATGACCTTCGAAAGCACGGCAGGATCGGCATCGAGAATATTGCGCGACGGGGCTTTCGGGAGCACCAGCAGGTGACCGGGCGACTGCGGCATGACATCCATGAAGGCAAGCGTATCGGCATCCTCGTAGACGCGGTGGCACGGGATCTCGCCGCGCAGGATTTTCCCGAAAATGTTGTTGCTGTCGTAAGCCTGTCCGCTCATTGCGATGTCCTCTCCTTGTTTTGCCGGCCCGATCTTTCCGGGCCCTAATCCTGTTCCTGCTGGCGCTCGCCCTTGCGGAACGGGCTGTGCTCGGCAAGATATTCCGTCATCTGCTCCACGTCTTCGCGCTCGTGTTCCAGATAGTCGGCGATCGCGCGCCTCAGCCCCGCATGTGCGATATAGTGCATCGAATGGGTGGTGACAGGCAGGTAACCGCGCGCCAGCTTGTGTTCCCCTTGCGCGCCCGCTTCGACGCGCTTCAGGCCCTTAGCGAGCGCGAAATCGATCGCCTGGTGGTAACAGACCTCGAAATGCAGGAAGGGATGGTCCTCGACACAACCCCAGTGGCGGCCGTAAAGCGCGTCCCCGCCGATGAAATTGATCGCGCCGGCGACGTATTTTCCCTCGCGTTTGGCCATCACCAGCAGGATGTCTTCGGGCATTCGCTCGCCGATCAGCGAATAGAATTTTCGCGTCAGGTAAGGGCGGCCCCATTTGCGACCGCCAGTGTCCATGTAGAATTCGAAGAACTGGTCCCAGATGTCCTCGGTGAGGTCTTTGCCGGTCAGCCAGTCGATCGAAATACCGTTTTCCAGGGCCGAGCGCCGTTCCTTCTTCAGCGCCTTGCGTTTGCGCGAGGCGAGCGTTTCGAGGAAGGCGTCGTGGTTCTCGTAACCTTCGTTGATGAAATGGAACTGCTTGTCGGTGCGGTGCAGGTAGTCGGCCTCTTCGAAAGCAGCGACCTGGTCTTCCGCGACGAAGGTCACATGTGCGGAAGAGATGCCGAGCTGGCGTGTCACCTCCTGGAGACCGGCCGCCAGCGTCAGTTCGGTCGAATCCCGGTCGTAGCCTTCGCAGACGAGCAGGCGCGGCCCGCTCGCCGGCGTGAACGGCACGGTGCACTGCAGTTTGGGATAATAACGCCCGCCGGCGCGCTCGAACGCGTCGGCCCAGCCGTGGTCGAAGACGTATTCGCCCTGGCTATGGCTTTTCAGATAACCAGGAACCGCGCCGATCAGCGTGCCCTTGTCGTCTTCGAGGAGAAGGTGATGGCCGAGCCAGCCGGTCTTGGCGGTGGCGGAACCCGATTCCTCCAGCGCCGAGAGAAAGGCGTGCGACAGGAACGGATTGTAGGGCGTTTCCGAAGAGGAGGACTTGGAAGTGCCCGAAAGGCGCGACCAGCTTGCCGGGCTGATCGCGCAGAAGGATTTTTCGATGCGGATGGTAAGATTGCCGGTCATGCTCTGCTTTACAGGGAGGGGGAGGAAACCTCCCGCGGATCAAAACCTTCGAAGGTCATCTGGTCTGCATATTTATAGGTATGTTCGCGGCCGTTTGCATCCCTCACGGTCCAGGTAATGACCGGAATTCCAGTCGCTCTCTGGGCTGTGATGAACGTGTTCGGCAGATGGGGATAGTGGTAAGAAATGAAGTCGAGGCCGAGCTGCATGGCCTCGTCGTGCTCGAAGAATTCTTCCGGCTTGTCGCCCATGGCGGTGAGGCCGAGCGGGTAGGGCGAACCGGCATTTTTTAGGTCGCGCAGGATGTGGTAATCGAAGCTCATCAGCGCCACCTTGCCCTGATAACCTTCGAGGACCTCGAGCACCGCCTCGGCGAACCCGTCGTCGTCGCCGTCGCCTTCGCGTCCCTTGACCTCAATCACCAGAGGCACCTTGCCGGCGACGAGGGCAAGCATCTGCTTCAGCGTCGGCACCTTGTCCTTCGTGGCCCCGACCGAAAGCATACCGAGTTCGGCTGAGGTCTTTTCGCGGATATCGCCCTTGATGCCGCAGAGCCGTTCGAGATCGTGATCGTGGAAGATCACCGGCACGCTGTCGGCGGCAAGCTGTACGTCGCATTCGATCGCAAAGCCGGCCTCCACAGCGCGGGAAAACGCCGACAGGGTGTTTTCCCAGACTTGGTGGTTCATATCGTGATAACCGCGATGGGCGACCGGAAGGTCCTTGATCCAGGTGACGTCGGTCATGCTTCGATCTCGATAATGGCTTCGATTTCGACGGAGGCGTTGAATGGCAGCGCCGCCATGCCGACGGCAGCCCGCGCATGCTTGCCTGCGTCGCCGAGAACGTTGGCGATCAGGTTCGATGCGCCGTTGGTGACGATATGCTGTTCGGTGAAGCCGGGCGCCGAGGCGACGAAGCTCGAAAGCTTGACCACCCGCTTGATCCGGCCGAGATCGCCGCCCAATGCCGCTTTCGCCTGGGCGAGGATATTGATGGCGCAGAGTTCGGCCGCACGGCTCGCTGCCGGCACGTCGACATCCGCGCCGACAAGGCCGGTGACGGCCACCTTGCCGTTTTCATTCGGCAGCTGGCCGGAGATGAACAGCAGGTTGCCGGTAATCACGTAGGGCACGTAATTGGCGGCGGGTGCGGCCGCGACGGGGAGTTCGATCCCCAGTTCCTTCAGGCGGCCTTCGATGGCTTCGGTCATTTTCGACTCCCGTTTTGTTGTAAATTCTTCAAAAATCCTGCATCAAGGCCTTAGCTTGGTCAGATGGCGTTCTTATAACATCCCCGACTGAGTCCAACAGGAGAATGTGAATGTTGCGAATGAGCCTCGGGGTGATCCTTGCCGGCGGTCTGAGCCTTGCGGCTGCCACCTCCGCGGACGCGACGACCGACGGTGCCGCCCGGCTGCTCGTCCCGCATCGCGCCATTTACGACCTGAAGCTCAAGAATGCCTCTGAACGTTCGGGCATCGAAGGCATGTTCGGCCGCATGGTCTATGAGTTCACCGGCTCGGCCTGCACCGGTTTTTCCACCAATTTCCGGCTGGTCACCAAGATCGACACGGGCGAGGAGACGCGCCTCAGCGACCAGCAGACTACGACCTTCGAGGACATGGCCGCAAACCAGTTCCATTTCGAGACCAAGTCCTTCACCGACGAGCAGCTCGACAAGCAGCTGACCGGCGATGCGTCGATCGCCGACAAGGGCGTCAAGGTGGCAATTACCCAGCCCGACGGCCGCGAGATCGACCTGCCGGCGAGCGATTTCCCGACCAGCCATATGCTGGACGTCATCGCGAATGCCAAGCAGGGTAAGAACTTCTTCGAGGCGCGGGTCTTCGACGGTTCGGAAAACGGCGACCAGGCGCTCCTGACGACGACGGTGATCGGCAAGTCGCAGACGGTGCAGAAGGACGATGTGGATGCCGACAAGGCGGGCGAGTTCGCAAAGACGGCCTATTGGCCGGTGACGATCGCCTATTTCAACGAAAATGCCGCCGGCGATCCCACCCCCGTCTACAATATGTCGTTCAAGCTCTACGAAAACGGCATCACCCGCGATCTCACCATGGATTACGGCGACTTCGTGCTGTCCGGCAGCCTGGTCAAGCTGGAGCTCCTGAAGCCGCAGGATCCATGCCCCGCGCCGGCGAAATAGCCGTCCTCTGTCAATTGCCGGTCACTGGCTGGCCCGCTGAGGCAATTTCCGGCAAAAGCACTTGCTTTTGCGGCAAATCGAATGTATGGCCAGCCGCATTCCACACGTAAGGCATGGGATTGTCCGGGAGAAATCCGGACTGTTCCGCCCGGTGGCATTCTCGAAGAGGGTGCTGTTCGCCTTGCGGAGGTTCAACCGGAAAAGGATAACAAGGCATGGCATTGCCCGATTTCTCTATGCGCCAGCTTCTCGAAGCAGGCGTTCACTTCGGCCACCAGACTCACCGCTGGAACCCGAAGATGAAGCCGTACATCTTCGGCGACCGTAACAACATCCACATCATCGACCTGGCCCAGACCGTTCCGATGCTGTCGCGCGCCCTTCAGGTCGTGTCCGACACCGTCGCCCGCGGCGGCCGCGTTCTGTTCGTCGGCACCAAGCGCCAGGCGTCTGAACTGATTGCCGACTCGGCCAAGCGTTCGGCCCAGTATTACGTCAACTCCCGCTGGCTCGGCGGCATGATGACCAACTGGAAGACCATTTCGAACTCGATCCAGCGCCTGCGCAAGCTCGACGAAATCCTCAACTCGGAACAGTCCGGCTACTCCAAGAAGGAACGCCTGAACCTCGAGCGCGAACGCGAAAAGCTGGACAAGGCTCTCGGCGGTATCCGCGACATGGGCGGCACTCCGGACCTGATGTTCATCATCGACACCAACAAGGAAAAGATCGCTATCGACGAAGCCAAGCGCCTGGGCATCCCGGTCGTTGCTATCATCGATTCGAACTGCGATCCGGACCTCATCGACTACCCGATCCCGGGCAATGACGACGCCTCGCGCGCCATCGCTCTCTACACCGACCTGATCGCCCGCGCTGCCATCGATGGTATCGCTCGCCAGCAGGGCGCTTCGGGCCGCGACATCGGTGCCTCTGCAGAAGCTCCGATCGAGCCGGCGCTCGAAGGCGAAGCAGAAGCAGAAGCTTAAAGCCCGGATGGAGCGGCTTAACCGCTCCTCCTTTCTGAAATTCGATCGAGGCCAGAGATACCGATCCCTGGCCTTGGTCGTTTCAAGGCGAGCCGCCACCGCTTGGTCGTCGAGGCGATCGCTTTCGTGATGTCTTCATCACGCTGTCACACTTCCGGGTACATTCGTCCCAAAACTTTTGAGTCCGCCGACGTTTTTCCGGCGAGAAGCACTTGAACCGACAAGAGGCAAAACAATGGCTGAAATCACCGCTGCACTGGTAAAGGAACTGCGCGAAAAGTCTGGCGCAGGCATGATGGACTGCAAGAAGGCGCTGACCGAAACGAACGGCGACATCGAAGCGGCGATCGACTGGCTGCGTGCCAAGGGCATTTCCAAGGCCGACAAGAAGTCCGGCCGCACCGCGGCTGAAGGCCTGATCGGCATCGCCAGCGCCGGCCACAGGGCTGTCGTCATCGAGCTCAACTCGGAAACCGACTTCGTTGCCCGCAACGATGCGTTCCAGGACCTCGTCCGCGGCGTTGCAAGCGTCGCCCTGACGACCGACGGTTCCGTCGAAGCAATCTCGGCTGCCACCTATCCGGCTTCCGGCAAGCCGGTTGCCGACACCATCAAGGACGCGATCGCCACGATCGGCGAGAACATGACGCTGCGTCGCGCCGCCCTGCTGCAGGTCGAGCACGGCGTCGTTGCGACCTATGTCCATAACGCTGCCGGCGACGGCATCGGCAAGCTCGGCGTTCTGGTCGCCCTGAAGTCGGTCGGCGACAAGGAAGTCCTGAGCTCGATCGGCCGTCAGGTCGCCATGCACATTGCTGCCACCAACCCGCTCGCCATCCGCGCCGAAGAAGTCGATGCGGCTGTGGCTGAGCGCGAGCGCAACGTCTTCATCGAGCAGTCGCGCGCTTCCGGCAAGCCGGAAGCCATCATCGAAAAGATGGTCGACGGCCGCATGCGCAAGTTCTTCGAAGAAGTTGCCCTTCTGTCGCAGGCCTTCGTCGTCAACCCGGAAGTGACCGTCGGCCAGGCTGTCAAGGACGCTGAAAAGCTCGCCGGCGCTTCGATCGAAGTCGTCGGCATGGCCCGTCTTCTGCTTGGCGAAGGTGTCGAAAAGGAAGAAACGGATTTTGCCGCTGAAGTCGCGGCAGTCGCCAAAGGCTGATATTCGTTAGCTAAAGCTGTCGAAAGCGCAAGGGCACCGGTGACAAGCCGGTGCCCTTCGTGTATCCGCAAGCCGTTTGACCCTCCGCATGCATTTCGATTTCAAGGAGCCTCCATGTCGCCTCAGCCCCTCTACAAGCGTGTCTTGCTCAAGGCCTCCGGTGAAGCTCTGATGGGCAGCCAGGGTTTCGGCATCGATGTCGCAGTTGCCGATCGAGTCGCCTCCGATATCGCCGAAGCGCGCGCCATGGGCGTCGATGTCGGCGTGGTCGTCGGCGGCGGTAATATCTTTCGCGGCGTCGCGGTCGCTTCCAAGGGTGGCGACCGGGTGACCGGCGACCATATGGGGATGCTAGGCACCGTGATCAACGCGCTGGCGCTCGCCACCTCGCTGCGCAAGCTGAACGTCGATACCGTGGTTCTGTCGGCGATCTCGATGCCGGAGATCTGCGAGAGCTTTTCGCAGCGCCAGGCGCTGCATCATATGGCGCAGGGCAGGGTGGTGATCTTCGCCGGCGGCACCGGCAATCCGTTCTTCACGACCGATTCGGCGGCAGCGCTACGCGCGGCCGAAATCGGTGCGGAGGCGATCTTCAAGGGCACCCAGGTGGACGGCATCTATTCGGCCGATCCCAAGAAGGACCCGACGGCGACCCGCTTCGAGACGCTGACGCACGGCGAAGTGCTCGAAAAGGGTCTGGCGGTGATGGACGTGGCAGCGGTGGCGCTCGCCCGCGAAAATTCCATCCCGATCATCGTTTTTTCGATCCATGAGAAGGGCGGCTTCGCCCAAATCTTGACCGGCGGCGGCCGCAAGACCATCGTAGCGGACAATTGAGGCGCGGCATCGCTGGCCGCCCAGACAACATACGGGAGTAGACGGATGAGTGGAAACGACCTCAACGACATCAAGCGCCGCATGGAAGGCGCGATCAACGCCTTCAAAAGCGATATCGCCTCGCTGCGCACCGGCCGCGCCTCGGCCAATATTCTCGATCCGGTGATGGTCGAAGCCTATGGTTCGCGCGTGCCGCTCAACCAGGTGGCCAACATCACCGTGCCGGAAGCGCGCATGCTCGGCGTGTCCATCTGGGACAAGTCGATGGTCGGCGCCGTCGACCGGGCGATCCGCGAATCAAACCTCGGCCTCAACCCGATCGTCGATGGCCAGAGCCTGCGCATTCCGCTCCCCGAGCTCAATGAAGAGCGCCGCAAGTCGCTGGTCAAGGTCGCGCATGATTATGCGGAAAAGGCGAAGGTTGCTGTACGTCACGTCCGCCGCGATGGCATGGACGGCCTGAAAAAGGCCGAAAAGGACGGCGACATCGGCCAGGACGAAAGTCGCTCGCAGTCGGAAAAAGTGCAGAAGATGACGGATGATACGATTTCCGAAGTCGACCGCTTGCTTGGCGACAAGGAAAAGGAAATCATGCAGGTCTAATTTAGGCCTGGTTTGCCGCCATATTCCCGGCGGCCAAAGGAGCCGCATAGAATATGGTGAACCCCGAGCTTGCAATCATCCCTCAACACGTTGCCATCATCATGGATGGTAATGGACGCTGGGCCAACAAGCGCGGGCTTCCTCGTACGGTCGGACACAGCAAGGGCGTCGAAGCGGTTCGCGAAACGGTACGGGCTGCCGGCGATGCGGGCGTCAAATATCTGACGCTCTTTGCGTTTTCTTCGGAGAACTGGAGCAGGCCTGAAACCGAGGTGAGGGATCTCCTCGGTCTCCTCCGGCGCTTCATCCGCCAGGATCTGGCCGAACTGCACCGCGAGAACATCCGCATCCGGGTGATCGGCGAGCGCGAAAAACTGCGCAGCGACATCCTCCCGCTTCTTCTCGAAGCCGAGGAAACCACAAAGTTCAATACGTCGCTGACACTGATCATCGCCTTCAACTACGGTGCCCGCGATGAGATCGCCCGCGCCGTCGCGATGCTTGCGCGCGACGTCGAGGCCGGCATCCTCAAGGCATCCGAGATCGACCCGGACAAGATCAGCGCAAAGCTGGACACCGCCGGCATTCCCGATCCGGATCTCATCATCCGCACTAGCGGCGAGGAACGGCTTTCGAACTTTCTGCTGTGGCAGGCGGCCTATTCCGAACTTGTCTTCCTGCCGGACTACTGGCCGGATTTCGATCGGAAGCTCTTCCTCGACGCCCTGAAGATCTATGCCTCGCGCGACCGCCGCTTCGGTGGCCTATCGGACAAGACGATAGCGGTGGGCGGTTGATGAGCGCTGAACTGAAGCGCCGCATTGCATCCGCATTGGTTCTGGCGGTCGTGGTGCTGACGGCCACCTGGTATGGCGGCCTGACATTCCGCGTCGTGGCGGCCGTCATGGCGGTGCTGATCTATTACGAGTGGTCGACGATCACGCGGGCGGCCGAGCGCGATTTTCGTGCCAACGCCTTTGGCTGGCTCTCCATTGTTCTGATCGCCATTGATCTCGTCGCTGACGAAGGCGAGCTCTCTGTGCCGATTCTCGGCGGCGCGATGATCACCGCCATTCTTTTCGTGCTGCTGCGCAAGGGTAGCTGGTGGCTGCCGGGTGGCATCTTTTACGCAGGCTTGAGCGGTATCTCGCTCGCCGCGATCCGCGCCGAGGACCAGGCGGGGTTGGTCGCGACGCTTTTCATTTTCGCGGTCGTCTGGGCGACCGACATTCTCGCCTATTTTGTCGGTCGTGCCCTGCAGGGGCCAAAACTGGCGCCGCGGATTTCTCCCGGCAAGACCTGGTCGGGCGCGATCGGCGGCACAGTGTCGGGCGTGATTGCGAGCTCGGCCCTGACGCTCGGCGTGTTTTCCCGGCTGTCGATCTGGACGGTGGCGATCGCATTTCTGCTCTCGGTCGCAAGCCAGATAGGCGACCTGTTCGAATCGTTCATCAAGCGCCGGTTTGGGGTGAAGGATTCCAGCCACCTCATCCCGGGGCATGGCGGCGTCATGGACCGCGTCGACGGCCTCGTTTTCGCCTGTTTCGGAGCGTTCCTGCTGACGCTTGTTTATGCGGCCACGACGGGCCATCTTGATATATCGGTTGCAGGCTTTCTCTTCGGCTTTTGAGGACTGGGCGGCCGCTACAATGTTGAAACGGAAACTTTGATGGCCATCCTCAGCTTCTTCACCGGCTACATCATCCCCTTCGTGCTGGTCTTGTCCCTGCTCGTCTTTGTGCACGAGATGGGACACTATCTCGTCGGGCGCTGGTGCGGCATCCGGGTAACCGCCTTCTCGGTCGGCTTCGGCCCGGAACTCATAGGCTTCACCGATAGTCACGGCACCCGCTGGAAGATCTCGGCGATCCCGCTTGGCGGCTACGTCAAATTCTTTGGCGACGAGGATGCCGCGAGCATGCCGGATGCGAGCGGCCTTGCGGGCATGAGCGAGGAAGACAAGGCGAGGACGCTCGCAGGCGCCAAGCTTTGGAAGAGGGCCGCTACCGTTGCGGCCGGCCCGATCGCCAATTTCATTCTGGCAATCGCGATTTTCGCCGTCCTCTTCAGCGTCTATGGCAAGGTGGTCGCCGATCCGGTGGTTGCCGAGGTTCAGCCGAATAGCGCCGCCCTTGCCGCTGGCGTGCAGCCCGGCGATCGGCTCGTGGCTCTTGACGGTTCGCGCATCCGGACTTTCGACGACGTGCGGCGTTATGTCAGCATCAGGCCGGAGACCCCGATCGTCGTGACGGTCGAGCGCAACGGCCAGGATCTCGATCTGCCGATGGTGCCGAAGCGCTCCGAGGTCACCGACCAGTTCGGCAACAAGGTCGAGCTCGGCCTGATCGGCATCGTCACCAACGAACAGCGCGGCAATTTCCGCATCGAGACGTTCACGCCGCTGCAGGCCGTTGCCGAAGGCGTCACCGAGACCGGCCATATCGTCACCGGCACCTTCCGCTATATCGGAAATCTGGTGACCGGCCGGATGAAGGCCGACCAGCTCGGCGGGCCGGTCAGGGTTGCCCAGGCATCGGGGCAGATGGCGTCGCTCGGCTTTGCAGCAGTGGTCCAGCTCGCAGCCGTTCTTTCCGTCTCAATTGGGCTTTTGAACCTCATGCCTGTGCCAGTTCTGGACGGCGGCCATCTCGTCTTCTACGCAATCGAGGCCATCCGTGGCCGGCCGCTTGGCGCGGGAGCGCAGGAGATCGCCTTTCGTATCGGGCTTGCGATGGTTTTGAGCCTGATGGTGTTCGCGACCTTCAACGACATCAGCAATCTGATCGGCTGATGTCCTTCAAATCGTAAAAGAAACCGTTTGTTCACCATGTTTCCAACAGTTGCGTGGCCATTGGGTCACGCAAGGGAAGTAAGTAAACAGAAATTAACGCGATGCCTTGCTTGTAGGTCAAAAGAAGGTAAAACGACACACGTGGCCGGAGTCGGGCACCACCCGCCGAGGGACAACGGGAAAAGGTAAGAATTGAAATGAAGGCTGGTTCAAAGTTTTTGAACGCAGTGTCGGCGTTTGCGCTGTCTGCTAGTGTTGTTGCATCGGGCGCAGGTGTACTGGTACTTGCTTCCGCACTTTCTGCCGAAGCGGCGGTTATCCGGAACGTTCAGGTCCGCGGCGCACAGCGTGCCGGCGAGGAGGCCGTCCGTTCCAACCTGACCATCCGTCCGGGTGTCAACTTCTCCAACAACGACATCGATGAATCGGTCCGCAAGCTCTATTCGACCGGCTACTTCTCGGATGTCAAAATCAGTGTTTCCGGCAGCACGCTCGTCGTGTCGGTGAGCGAAAATCAGCTCATCAACCAGGTCGTGTTCAACGGAAACCGCAAGATCACCGACGAGAAGCTTCAGGCCGTGGTGCAGACCCAGCCGCTCGGCCCATATAATCAGGCCCTGATCGACGCGGATATCCAGCGTCTGCGCGAAGCTTATCGTGCGATCGGCCGCAGCGACGTCCAGATCACCACCCAGACAGCTGATGTCGGCCAGGGACGCGTCAATCTCGCCTTCGTCATCAACGAAGGCGACCGCACCAAGATCGCCGACATCAATTTCGTCGGCAATCAGGCTTACGGCGATGGCCGCCTGAAGTCGGTGATCGTCACCAAGGAATCCGGTCCGCTGTCCTTCTTGACCCGCAAGGACGTCTACAGCGAGGACAAGCTGCGCGCCGACGAAGAAGCGTTGCGCCAGTTCTATTACAATCACGGTTATCCGGACTTCCGCGTCATCTCGTCGGAAGCTGTGCTCGACGCATCGGGCAACAAGTACAATATCAGCTTCACGGTCGAGGAAGGCCAGCGTTACGAATACGGCAACGTCTCGGTCGAATCCACCGTCCAGGGGATCAGCAGCCAGGACCTCGAAGGTCTGGTTAAGACCCGTGCCGGCAACGTCTACGACGCCCGCGAAATCCAGAAGACCATGGAAGCGATCTCCAAGCGCGTCGCAGCGGCCGGTTATCCGTTTGCCCGCGTCACGCCGCGCGGCGACCGTAATATGCAAAACCACACGGTCGGTGTTTCCTACCTGGTCGACCAGGGCGAGCGCGCCTATGTCGAGCGTATCGAGATCCGTGGCAACACCCGCACGCGTGACTATGTCATCCGCCGCGAATTCGATTTCAGCGAAGGCGACGCCTTCAACCAGGAAATGATCTCGCGCGCCAAGCGTCGCCTTGAAGCGCTCGGTTACTTCACCTCAGTCAACATCTCGACTTCGCAGGGCTCGTCGCCCGATCGCGTCGTCATCGTTGTCGATGTCGAAGACCAGCCGACCGGTTCGTTCGGTATCGGTGCCGGTTACTCCGCTGGCGGCGACGGCTTCCTGCTCGAAGCTTCGATCGAAGAAAAGAACTTCCTCGGCCGTGGCCAGTTCATCCGCGTCGCAGTCGGCGGTGGTCTTGACGAAGCGCGCAGCTACAATCTTTCGTTCACCGAGCCCTACTTCCTCGGTTATCGTCTGGCGGCCGGTTTCGACCTCTTCAAGAGCAAGACCTCGTCGAACAGCTATTACGATTACAACGAGCAGGGCGTCACCCTGCGCGTTACGGCGCCGATCACCGAAGATCTGGCGACGACGTTCCGCTACACCTACAAGGAAATCGAATACTCCAACGACGGTGCCTTCGGCGCTGACGGCGTTCCTGGCACCGTAGACGACAATCTTTCGTCGCCTTACATCTCGATGATCGACAACGGCAAGTTCGTTCAATCGTCGATTTCGCAGACGCTGACCTACAATACGCTCGACAGCCAGACGCTGCCGCGCGAAGGCATCTACGCGACGATCACGCATGAATATGCAGGTCTCGGTGGCGACTCCGACTTCTACAAGATTTCCGGTCGTGCCCGTTACTTCCAGCTTCTGTCGACAGAAGCTGACCTGATCGGCTCCATCGCAGTCGGCGCCGGCCATGTGGTTTCCACCGGCGACAATCTGCATGTCTTCGACCAGTTCACGATCGGCGGTCGTCAGGTCCGCGGCTTCGAGAACGACGGTATCGGTCCGCGTACGACTGATCACGGCGACGCGCTCGGCGGCACGACCTACTTTACGGCCTCTGCCGAAATGACGATGCCGATGCCGGCTGTTCCGGAAGACTTCGGTCTGCGTGCTGCTGTCTTTGCCGATGCCGGTACACTTTACGGCAACGATGTTCCGCTCGGCACCAGCACCGCGCAGGGCACCAGCATGAACTGGCGTGCTTCGGTCGGTGCGGGTATCATGTGGGCGTCGCCGTTCGGCAACATCCGCTTCGACTACGCGCATCCCGTCATGAAGGAAGACTTCGACGAAACCCAGGAATTCCGGTTCAGCATGGCGAACCAGTTCTGATCATCTCCGCTCGCGATTGCGGGCGGAAATCTGTTCTGGAGCTTTAGCTTTATGGACCACAATGAATTCTTTCCGCCCCATGATGGCGTGAGCCTGCGCGAGTTGGCCGCCCTTCTTGGGGCCGAATTGCTTGATGGCAGCGCCGGAGATCGGCTGATCCGTTCCGTTGCGCCGGTTGCGCGGGCCGGCGAAGGCGAGATCTGTTATATCCTGTCCCGGAAAAGCCGTCGCGAACTGGAAAGCTGCAAGGCTTCCGCGATTATTTGTGACACGGCGATCCGTTCCATCATCCCGGCCCATATCCCGGTTGTGCTGACCAAGACCCCGCACACGGCGTTTGCGCAGGCGGGTGCTATCCTGCATCCGATCGCGATGCGACCATCCCCGATCACCTCGTTTCCGCCCGGCATTTCGCCGGCCGCTTTCGTGGATCCAACCGCCAGGCTTGAACCCGGCGTCGAAGTCGAGCCCATGGCCGTGATCGGCGCGCGGGCGGAAATCGGCACCGGCAGCCGCATCGGCGCCGGCAGCGTCATCGGCGCCGACGTCAAGATCGGCCGGGATTGCACGATCGCCGCGGGTGCGAGCGTCGTTGCAGCTCTCATCGGCAATGGCGTGATCATCCATAATGGCGTTCGCATCGGCCAGGATGGCTTCGGTTTTGCTCCGGGTCCGAGAGGCATGCTGAAAATCGTTCAGATCGGCCGCGTCATCATCCAGGACAATGTCGAGATCGGCGCCAACACGACCGTCGATCGCGGCGCCATGGATGATACGGTCATCGGCGAAGGCACCAAGATCGACAATCAGGTTCAGATCGCCCACAACGTCCGCATCGGCCGCCATTGCGGCATTGCGAGCGGCGCAGGTATTGCCGGTTCGACGCGGATCGGCGACGGAGTATTGATCGGTGGCGCATCCGGTATTAATGGACACATCTCGATTGGAGACGGCGTGCAGATCGCCGCGATGAGCGGTGTGGTGGGGGATATTCCCGCCGGGGCGCGTTATGGCGGCATTCCCGCCCGCCCGATGCCGGATTTCCTCCGCGATACCGCGGAAGTCTTGATGCGTTCGGACGAGCGGGCGAAACGCAGAGGAGAGAAGAAGAATGACTGATGAGACCAAGCCGGTGCTCGGCGCGGCCGATATTCAGGAAATCATGAAGCTGCTGCCGCACCGCTATCCTTTTCTCCTGGTCGATAAGATCGTCGAGATCGATGGCGATAATTCCGCGATCGGCATCAAGAACGTCACCGCCAACGAGCCGCATTTCACCGGGCATTTCCCGGAGCGGCCGATCATGCCGGGCGTGCTGCTGATTGAAGGCATGGCGCAGACCGCCGGCGCAATCTGCGCCAGGAAGGAAGGCGAGGGTGGCAATCTCGTCTACTTCATGACCATCGACAATGCCCGCTTCCGCAAGCCGGTCGTGCCGGGCGACCGGGTCGAGTTCCATGTCACCAAGCAGAAACAGCGCGGCAATATCTGGAAATTCCATTGTGACGCGAAGGTAGACGGCGTACTTGTTGCCGAAGCCGATATCGGCGCGATGATCCGGCGCAAGGAAGAAGAATGAAAAGCATTGCAGCTAGCGCACGCATCCATCCGTTAGCTTTGGTCGAGGACGGTGCCGTCATCGGCGAGAATGTCGTCGTCGGCCCGTTTTCGCATGTCGGTCCGCGTGTGGTGCTGAAGGATGGCGTCGAGCTGGTTTCGCATGCTGTGGTAAGCGGCCGTACCGAGATCGGCCGCAACTGCCGAATTTTCCCGATGGCGATCATCGGCGGCGTCTCCCAGAGCCTTCATGAGGCTGGCGAGGATTCGACGCTGACGGTTGGCGATAATTGTACCATGCGCGAAGGCGTGACGATGAATTGCGGCACGGTCGGCGGCGGCGGCAAGACCGTCGTTGGCGACAACTGCCTGTTCCTCGCCAATTCGCACGTGGCGCATGACTGTCAGCTCGGCAACGACATCATCATGTCGAACAATGTCATGCTCGCGGGCCATGTCCATGTGGCTGATCGGGCGATCCTCGGTGGCGGCTGCGCCGTGCATCAGTTCACCCGCATCGGCCGCCAGGCTTTCATCGGCGGGCTAACGGCCGTCAATTACGACGTCATCCCGTATGGCATGCTGAACGGCAATCCCGGCGTGCTCGGTGGTCTCAACGTGGTCGGCATGACCCGCGCCGGCATTGAACGGGCGACCATCCATGTCGTCCGCCGCGCCTTCAAGCAGATCTTCGAGGGCGAGAGCAATATCCGCGCCAACGCAGCGGCGATCCGTAACGACTACGCCGATTGCAAGGAAGCGATGGAAATCCTTGATTTTATCGCGGCCGATAGCGATCGCGCCATTTCCTCGACGTTCCGCGGCAAGGGCTGACCCGCGATGGCCGGCCTCCCGAGCCTCGCGCCGAAGGGCCGGCTGGCGATCATCGCCGGGAAGGGCTTTTTACCCCTCTACGTAGCAAAAGCCGCGCAGCAGGCCGGTGAAGCGCCGCTCATTCTCGCGCTCGCCAATGAATCCGATCACAGCTTTGATGGTTTCGAGGCGGTTTCCGTCGGCGTCGGCGATCTTGCCGCAATCGAGCGCCTGTTTCGCGACAAGGGCGTCACCCGCGTCATCCTGTCGGGAGGCGTGGCGCGAAGGCCTGACTGGCGTGACATCCATCCAACCTTCCGCACCATTCTGAAAGTCCCCTCCGTGGTTCGCACGCTGCTGTCCGGCGGTGACGATTCAGTGCTCCAGATGGTCATCAAGCTCATCGAGGCGATGGGCTGCGAGGTGCTGGGCGCCCATGACATCGTCCCCGGCCTGCTCGCCAAGACCGGACCGCTCGGTGCTCATACGCCATCCGATGATGATCGCCGCGACATCGATCGTGCGTCCGAAGCCGCCAAGCGTCTCGGCGAACTCGATATCGGCCAGGGCGCCGTCAGCGTCGGTGGACGTGTCGTGGCGCTTGAGGGCGTCGAAGGCACGGACCGGATGCTCGAACGGGTGGCGGCATTGCGCGCCGAGGGCCGTATTTCGGCCCGCCGCAAGGGCGTGCTCGTCAAGCTATGCAAACCGCAGCAGGACATGCGCGCCGACCTGCCGACGATCGGCCCGTCGACCGTGGAGAATGTCATCCGGGCCGGGCTCGCGGGCATCGCCGTGGAGGCGGGGCGCGCACTTGTGCTGGAAGAAGCGAAGATGATTGCCGCGGCCGATGCTGCCGGTATTTTCGTCTGCGGTATCGATCCCGGTCTGCCGCAAGGAGGATTGTGATGGTCAAGACTTTGAAGGTTGGCGTCATCGCCGGCGAAGTATCGGGCGATCTCCTCGGCGGCGATCTGATTACGGCCTTGAAGGCAGCTTGTGGAGGCGAGGTCGAACTCATCGGGGTCGGCGGCGAGGCGCTCGAAGCGCAGGGCCTCAATCCGCTCTTCGATTTTTCGGAGCTGTCGATCATGGGGTTTACCCAGGTGATCGCCCGCCTGCCGAACCTGGTCAAGCGGATCAATCAGACGGTGGCGGCCATCGTTGCTGCAAAGCCGGATGTGCTGATCATCATCGACAGTCCTGATTTCACCCATCGCGTCGCCAAGAAGGTGCGGGCCGCTCTGCCGGACCTGCCGATTGTCGACTACGTCTGCCCAAGCGTCTGGGCATGGAAGGAATACCGCGCCAAGGCGATGCTCGCCTATGTCGATCATGTCCTGGCTGTGCTGCCGTTCGAGCCCGAGGCCATGAAGCGTCTCGGCGGACCGGAAACAACATTCGTCGGTCACCGCCTGACCGCCGATCCGTCGCTCCTCAAGGTCCGCGGTATCCGCGCCGAACGCCCCGTAAAGGCACAGGGCGAACAGAGGACGATCATGCTGTTGCCGGGCTCCCGGTCGGCGGAGATCAAGGCGCTACTGCCGATCTTCGGCGAGGCGGCCCGCGAGTTCGTCGCCCGCAACGGACCGACCCGCTTTGTGCTGCCGACGGTTGCCCGCCAGGAAAAGCTGGTGCGCGAGATCGTTGCCGGTTTCGAGGTCAAGCCGGAGATCACCGCTGATACGGACGGCAAATGGGCGGCATTCGCCGAAGCCGATGCGGCGCTTGCAGCCTCGGGCACGGTTATCCTGGAACTCGGTCTTGCCGGGATTCCACTGGTCTCGGCCTATAAGACCGACTGGCTGATCACCATGCTCGCAAAACGCATCAAGACTTGGTCCGGCGCCCTGCCGAACCTGATCGCCGACTATGTCGTCGTGCCGGAATACGTCAACGAGGTGGTGCGGCCGGCAAGCCTGTGCCGCTGGGCCGAGCGCTTGTCCTCCGACACGATGCAGCGTCGCGCCATGATCGAAGGTTTCGATCTTACGTGGGAGCGCCTGCAGGTGCCCGTGCCGCCGGGCGAGGCGGCCGCCGGCATCGTTCTTCAGGTTCTGGACACTAAAAAACCCGGCCATTTCTGACCGGGTTTTTATTTGGTTGTGATTGCCGATTAACGCTTGGAAACCGGGATGTAGTCGCGCTGGGCTTCGCCGGTATAGAGCTGACGCGGGCGGCCGATGCGCTGTTGCGGATCTTCGATCATTTCGGCCCACTGGGCGATCCAGCCGACGGTGCGGGCGAGAGCGAAGAGCACGGTGAACATGGTGGTGGGGAAGCCCATCGCCTTCAGCGTGATGCCCGAATAGAAGTCGATATTCGGGTAGAGCTTCTTCTCGATGAAATACTCGTCGGTGAGCGCGATGCGTTCCAGTTCCATCGCGACCTGCAGCAGCGGATCGTCCTTGTGGCCGAGTTCGCCGAGCACTTCATGCGTGGTCTTCTGCATGATCTTGGCGCGCGGATCGTAGTTCTTGTAGACGCGGTGACCGAAGCCCATCAGGCGGAACGGATCGTTCTTGTCCTTGGCGCGGGCGATATATTCCGGGATTTTGTCGACAGAGCCGATTTCCGTCAGCATGTTGAGCGCAGCTTCGTTGGCGCCGCCGTGAGCCGGGCCCCAGAGGCAGGCAATACCGGCCGCGATGCAGGCGAACGGGTTGGCGCCCGACGAGCCGGCGAGGCGGACCGTCGAGGTCGAAGCGTTCTGCTCATGGTCGGCATGCAGGATGAAGATGCGGTCCATGGCGCGCGACAGCACCGGATTGACCACATACTCTTCGCACGGAACCGCAAAGCACATGCGCAGGAAGTTCGACGCATAGTCCAGGTTGTTCTGCGGATAAACGAAGGGCTGGCCGATATGGTACTTGTAGGCCATCGCGGCAAGCGTCGGCATCTTGGCTATCATGCGCAGCGAAGCGACCATGCGCTGGTGCGGATCGGTGATGTCGGTGGAGTCGTGATAGAAGGCAGACAGCGCCCCGACACAGCCGCACATGACGGCCATCGGATGGGCGTCGCGGCGGAAGCCGGTGAAGAAGCGGCTCATCTGCTCATGCACCATCGTGTGATGGGTCACGCGATAGTCGAAGTCCTTCTTCTGGGCAGCGGTCGGCAGTTCCCCGTAAAGCAGCAGGTAGCAGGTTTCCAGGAAGTCGCCGTGCTCGGCGAGCTGTTCGATCGGATAACCGCGATGCAGCAGGATGCCGGCGTCGCCATCGATATAGGTGATCTTGGATTCGCAAGACGCCGTCGAGGTGAAGCCGGGGTCGTAGGTGAAGGTGCCGGTGTGCTTGTAGAGAGCGCCGATATCGACCACATCGGGACCGATGGTCCCCGACTTGACCGGCAGATCGACTTGTCTGTCACCGATTACCAGATTTGCGCTTGTTTCCGTCATGCTGATCCTCCAACCTTTTGGCGGCATGGCGCCCTAAAAGCGCCACAAGAATTAAGCGTCCACCAGTTTAGCTATATGATCCTAAAGCTGATGCCAAGCTGTCGTGACGGCATTTTGTGCAGCGCGAAAAATTATTGAGCAACAGCTTTTGCTTGGATGTCCAACTTCCTGTTGCATGCCCTTTCGGTGGCTCGGAATTCCCGATATTTAACCGCCAGTTGACGACCGAAGAAGAAACGCGCAGGTTGTATTGCCGCATGTCTGGCGGTGGGGCGGACAGAGCGTTTCATGCCGGAGGAAAATGCATTTCCGACGCATGCCAAGGCAGGGAAACTGATATCCCGGCCGCCGGACCCCCGCATAAACACAAGCGCTCCCGACTCGGGCAAGCTCCGAAATCTGGCCGAGCTTTTCCCCGCGATCGAGCGCCGCCCGCCGGTCCATACGCTGGACGGGGGCTTTCGCCGCTCCGCGAGCCGGCGCCTCGATCGGTTGCTACGCAGTTTCCCGATCATGCTGGAAGAGGAGATGGTCTATGGCCATGGCTTCCTTTTCCTGCCGGTCGTCGTCGGGGCAGGGGCCGTCTGCTGGTTCGCACTGCCCTATAACCCTGCGTTCTGGCCGTTTTTCCTCGTTTTTTGCGTATGTACGATCTTCGTGATCGTCTCGCGCCACCGCTCCGGCACGATCCATCTCTTGCCGCTCGGTGTCGCGCTCTTTCTGGGCGGCATGATGCTGGCACAGTTCGAGACGTGGCGGCGGTCCACCGTCGTTCTCGATACGCCGGTGACAACCGAACTTGCCGGCGTGGTCGAGCGCAGGGAGATCGATGCCCAGGGCCGTTGGCGCTATGTCGTCCTTATCGACCGGACATCCAATCCGGAAGTCAGGCGCCCGCCGGAGCGTGTATCGCTGCTTGCAAGGTCTCGACATGAGCCCGCCCAGATCGGCGAGACGATCAGCGGCCGCGCGCGCCTTTCACCACCCTCCGGACCTGCACTGCCTGGCCTCAACGACTTTGCCTTCTCCTCCTATTTCGACGGCATCGGCGCGGTCGGATTTTTTTATGGAGCGCCGAAAAAACAGGCTGCCGGTCCGTCGACCCGGAGCTGGATTGCCGACATCGAAAGCCGGCTTTTCGATCTCCGCAGCGCAATCGCCACCCGTATCCGCGAGACCGTGCCGGGAGATTCCGGCGCCTTTGCCGCGGCAATCGTGACGGACGAACGCCGGGCAATCTCCAAGGGAACGACCGAAGCTTTACGGCTTTCGGGATTAGCCCATATCGTCGCCATTTCCGGACTGAACATGGCGCTCGCCGCCGGTATCTTCTTCGTCGGCGTGCGGACCGTGCTCGCGGTCTTTATGGGCTTCGGCCACGCCTATCCGGTGAAGAAGATCGCCGCACTCGGCGCCCTGATAATGGTCACCGCCTATTACCTGATCTCCGGTTTCGGCGTTTCGGCCGAGCGGGCCTACATCATGATGGCAATCATGCTGGTTGCCGTCCTCTTCGACCGACCGTCGATCAGCCTGCACAATGTGGCGCTGTCCGCGCTCGTCATCATCGCCATGTCGCCCTCGGAAATGCTCGGGCCGAGCTTCCAGATGTCGTTTGCCGCCACCGTTGCCCTGGTCGCCGGTTACGCGCTCTGGAAACAGAGGGCCGAGGGCCGCGATCCTCAGCCTCTGCCGTTCCGCCACCGCATGGTGATGCCGATCCTGGCATCGTGGAATTTCGCAGCCGGCGTCTTCGTCACCTCGCTGATCGGCGGCGTTTCGACCGCGATGTTTTCGGTCGAGCATTTCCATCGCATCGCCACCTATGGCCTCGCCGCAAACCTGGCAGCCATGCCGATCATCTCCTTCGTGGTGATGCCGGCCGGTCTGGTCGGCATGCTACTGATGCCCTTCGGCCTTGATGCTCCCTTCATGAAGCTCATGGGCCTTGGCCTGGAAGCGGTGATCGCTATTGCCGGGCACGTGGCTGCCTGGGGTGGCGATGTCGGGATAGGCCGCCAGCATCCATGGTTCCTGACGGTCTCAACGGCAGGCTTCCTGCTGCTGACCCTGCTCAGGACGAAGCTAAGGCTGATCGGTCCGCCGCTGATGGTGACCGCTCTGCTGCTTTCCTGGCATGAGCGATCGACGCCTCTGGCGGATATATTGGTCTCGGAAGACGGGACAATGGTGGCGCTCGTAAACGGGGAACGGGTTTCCACCAACCGCACCCGCCCGCCTGATTTCATCTACGACCAGTGGAAGAGGGCGCTTCTGCTCGGCGACCCGACCAAACCGGACATGTCGCCGGCCAGGGACAAGCCGCCCGACCGCAAACCAGCAGGCGCAAAAAACGATAAGCGCCGCGAGTTGACCTCGGCGGAACTCGAAACAGTGAGGTTGCGAATAAGCCAGGTGACTTCCGACCGCTTCACCTGCGAGCCTAAGGCCTGGTGCGCCGCAAGCACGGGCAATGCCATCATCGTGGCCGTAGAAGACGGCCGTTACGCCGGCGCTGCCTGCGACGCCGCCGATCTTGTCATCGCCCCGCGGGCACGTTTCGACCGATGCCGGTCCGGCGGACTGATGATCAATGGCGCGACGCTTAGAAAGACCGGCGCGCTGGAGATTTCGCTGAACGGCACGGGCGACATGCGACGCTGGGAGGTCCGTGCCGCAATGGCGGCCGAGGACCGGCCCTGGACTAGGCACCGCCACTACGATTGGCGAAGCCAGAGTTTCGACAACGCGTTGCCGGAACCGCTCCGGCAGCTAATCAGTGATAACGGCGGATGAGGCCGACGAGCTTGCCCTGGATCTTCACCCGGTCAGGCCCGAAAATGCGGGTCTCGTAGGCGGGGTTGGCGGCTTCGAGCGCGATCGAGGCGCCGCGGCGGCGAAAACGCTTCAGCGTCGCTTCCTCATCGTCCACCAGCGCCACGATGATGTCGCCGGGATTGGCCGTCGTGCCGTTGCGAATGATCACGGTGTCGCCATCGAGAATGCCTGCCTCGATCATCGAATCGCCCTTGACCTCCAGCGCGTAATGCTCGCCGGAGCCGAGCATCTCGGCCGGCACGGAGATGTCGTGCGTGTTGTTCTGGATCGCCGAGATCGGCACGCCGGCGGCGATGCGGCCCATGACGGGAACGGTCGTGGCGTTCGACGAGCCATCGTTGGCCGCGAGTTTCTGAGGTGCTGCGGCCGGCTGCGGTTTGCCGAGGCTGCCCTCGATGACGCTGGGCGAAAAACCGCGCCGCGGCTGAATGCTCGGCGAATAGGCTTCCGGGAGCTTGATGACTTCCAGCGCGCGGGCCCGGTTCGGCAGGCGGCGGATGAAGCCGCGCTCCTCGAGCGCCGTGATCAGACGATGGATTCCGGACTTGGACGCAAGGTCGAGCGCGTCCTTCATTTCGTCGAATGACGGCGGGATACCGGATTCTTTCATGCGTTCGTGAATGAACAGAAGCAATTCCTGTTGTTTGCGCGTGAGCATCTTTTGGCACCCTCAGAGTCGGAAACAAATCCAGAACGGACACTATATGTTCCATATGTGTTCCGCAAGTCCCTAAATTTCTGTGAAGTATGATGATTTTTTCTTCATAGATGCGTGCCAGATATCTGGTGTCACACCACTTGCGCGGCGCCAGCCCGCTGCCAAAGTAGCTTTGCGATTCCAATTCAGGGGGCCCTCGCGTGAACGCAAGACCGATCGATCATCTCGTGCTGCCGGTGGCGGGACTTACCGCTGCGCGTTCCCGGCTCACGGAGCTCGGTTTTACAGTTGCGCCGGATGCTTTTCATCCTTTCGGCACCGCCAATGCTTGCGTGTTCTTCTCGGATGGGACCTACCTGGAGCCGCTGGCTCTTGCCAACCGACGCCATGCGGGTGTTGCGGCAAAGCGCGGCAACGTTTTCACGGCTCGCGATCTCGCCTTCCGCAAGACGTCCAACCGGCAGGGCTTTTCCGCTCTCGTTGTCGCGACCCGCGATGCGATGGCCGATCATGCGCGTTTCAAGATGCGCGGCGTTTCGGCAGGCGACGTGCTGGAATTTTCCCGCGGCATGATCCTGGCCGACGGTTCCGAGACGCAGGCGAGCTTCCGGCTGGCATTCGCCGGCGATGACCGCGCGCCCGAGTTCTTCCTGTTTTCCTGCCAGCGCATCAACCCGCTGCCTGCCGACCGCGAGCTGGAGCGGCATGCCAATACCGTCACCGGCCTGAGCGAAATCATCCTGTCGGCCCCGACACCTGCCGATTTCGCTCCGCTGGTCGAACAGGTGCTGCTGACCAAGGCCGCGCCGGAGGCTGCACCGCTCCAGCTTGCCGCGGCCAATGCCCGCATCCGGATCCTGCAGGATCGGGAGCTCGAGGCGGAATTTGCGGTTCAGCCGACCCCGGGCGCCGAAGGACTGCGCGGCCGGGCGGTCATCTTCAAAACCGCCGATCTTGCCGTGACAGAGATCACCCTTGCTGCTAATGACGTCGCATTCGTCCGCCGGGAGGGCCGTGTTCTCGTCTCGGCGGCGCCCGGCCAGGGTGTTTTGTTCGGCTTCGAGGAATAGATCATGGAAGTTACCGCAAACTCCAGCGTCTCCGTCGGCGAAGGAGGCGGCAAGGTGGTTTTCGCGCAGAACGCAAAACTGTCGCTGATCGCCGGTCCCTGCCAGATGGAAAGCCGCGACCACGCCTTCATGATGGCAGGCGCGTTGAAGGAACTCTGCAGCAAGCTCGGCATCGGCCTCGTCTACAAGTCCTCCTACGACAAGGCCAACCGCACGTCGATTTCCGGCAAGCGCGGCCTCGGGCTCGAAACCGCCATGGAAATCTTTGCCGACCTCAAGAAAGAGTTCGGCTTCCCGGTTCTGACCGACATTCACACGGAAGAGCAGTGCGCCGTCGTGGCCGAGACGGTCGACATCCTGCAGATCCCGGCCTTCCTCTGCCGCCAGACCGACCTGCTTATTGCGGCGGCCAGGACCGGCCGCGTCATCAACGTCAAGAAGGGCCAGTTCCTGGCGCCTTGGGACATGAAGAACGTGCTTGCGAAGTTCACCCAGAGCGGCAATCCGAATGTGCTGCTTTGCGAGCGCGGCGCGTCCTTCGGCTATAATACGCTGGTCTCCGATATGCGCTCGCTGCCGATCATGGCGTCAATGGGCGCGCCGGTGATTTTTGATGCGACGCATTCGGTGCAGCAGCCGGGCGGGCAGGGCGCTTCGACCGGCGGCGACCGCACCATGGTGCCGGT
>NZ_JALBGW010000189.1:0-8484 GCF_023006485.1 Neorhizobium sp. BETTINA12A | reverse complement strand
AAGGTCTCCGGGCTGTCGACATCGCTGATCGTCAGAGTGCCGCCCGTGGTCAGGACTGCGTTGGTTTCCGTCAGGTTCACAGTCACCGGCGTCAGAACCGCGGCGTCGTTCACAGGAGTGACCGCGATGTTGAATGTGTCCGAAACGCTGTTCAAACCATCGGTGGCGGTCACCTTCACATCGAAGCTGCCATTGTAGTTCAACGGCGCATCACCGCTGAACGTCCCTGTGCTGGGATCAAAATGCAGCCATGCCGGCAGTGCCGAACCATCGCCGAGGGTGGCCGTGTAGGTCAGTGTCGAGTCCACGTCCGAGAATGTGTCTCCCGGAACCTGGAAGGAAATCGTGCCTTCCTCCGGAATGCTCTGGTCGGCAATCGCATTCGCAAGAACCGGCGCATCGTCAACCGCCGTGATGGCCACCCCGATCGAACCGGTCGAAACCAGAGTATCGGTGTGCAGACCATCGGTGAGCGTGGCGCTGTCAAGGACCGTCGCCGCAACGTTCAGGTCGAAGTTGCCGGCGAAGTCGTGCGGCGGTGTCATCGTCAGGCCGGAGGTATTGACCCCGGCGGTATCGGTGATGACCCAAACCGCACCTTCGAGCGCGCCTTGGCTGAAGGTCGCACCGGCCGGGAAGCCCGACAGTTCGACCCGCGTCACCTTTTCCGACCCGTCGGTGTCGCCAAGGGCAATGTTGAGCGCGATGTTGGCCGCTGCGTCTTCAGCGCCGAGACCAGAACCGGAGATCGTCGCAGTATCAGCCACCGGCCGAATATTGACCGTGATGGTTGCCGAAGCCGTGGCGTTTGCGGCGCCGCTGCCGTCAGATACCGTATACTGGATCGTGGTGATACCGCTGGCGTTGGCGTGCGGCGTGTAGACCAGGTCCCCGTTGGAGTACAGGAGGCCGCTGCCCGTCGGCCCCGACGTGATGGTCGCCGCGGTCGGATGCAGAGTATCCCCGTCGACATCGGTGTCGTTGGCGAGGGTATTGACGCCGGAGAGCGTATGGTCCTCGTCGACGAAAAAGACGTCGTTGTGCGGGGTCGGTGTATCGTTGACCGGCGTGACCGCGATATTGAAGGTGTCCGAAACGTCGTTCAAACCGTCGGTGGCAGTCACCTTCACATCGAAGCTGCCGTTGTAGTTCAACGGCGCAACACCGCTGAAAGTCCCTGTCCCGGCGTCAAAGTGCAACCAGGCCGGCAGTGCCGAACCATCGCCGAGGGTTGCCGTGTAGGTCAGTGCCGAGTCGATGTCCGAGAACGTGCCTGCCGGAACCTGGAAGGAAATCGTGCCTTCCTCCGCAATGCTCTGGTCGGCAATCGGCTGGACGAGAACCGGCACATCGTTCACCGCTGTGATGGCAACCTCGATCGAACCGGTCGAAACCGCGGTATCCGTGTGAAGGCCATCGGAGAGCATAGCGCTGTCGAGGACCGTTGCTGCCACGTTCAGCGTGAAGTTGCCGTTGTAATTGGCCGGCGGAGTCATCGTCAGCCCGGTGGTAACAACCCCGGCAGCATTCTCGATGACCCAGACACCACCCTGCAACGAGCCCTGGTTGAAGGTTGCACCGTCCGGGAAACCGCTCAACTCAACTCGTGTCACCTTCTCGGAATGATCCGTGTCGCCAAGAGCAATATTGAGCCCAATGGCGGCCGCACCATCTTCGCTGCCGGAGCCGGAGCCGGAGATGGTGGCGGCGTCCGCGATCGGACGGATATTGACGGTGATCGTACCCTGGCTCGTGAGGTTGCCGTCGGAGACCGTATAGCCGATGACCGAATAACCGCTCTCGTTTGCCTCCGCGTGATAGGTCAACGCGCCGCCTGTCTCCAGCGATGCGGATGCGGCCGGGTTCCCCCCAACCGTTATGTTGCCAACCCTGATGAGGGTATCGCCTTCGGCATCCGTGTCGTTCGTCAATACGTTGACGCCCGAGAGGGTGGTGTCCTCGTCGATGAAATAGACGTCGTCATGCGCCACCGGTGCATCGTTGACCGGCGTCACGGTGAAGTTGAAGGTGCCGGTGCCAGGTGCCGAGTTGTCCTCGTTGCCGTCCTCGACCTTGACCGAGAAGGATGCGGTCGAACCTTCCGAACCGTCATGGGTGTAGGTGATCAGGCCGGCCTTGAGTTCGGCGGCGGTGAACGAGGTTGCCGAAGCTCCGCCGTTGGAAATCACCCCGTGCGTCACATCGGAGACCTGGAAGACCACGCCGCCGTCGACATCGTCCGGATCGGTATAGCCGAGTTCGGCGAAAGTGAGGACGTGGCTGCCGCCTTCTGCGACCACCCCAGTCAACGTGCCGGCCAATACCGGCGCATCGTTGATGGCAATCATATGAACGGTCGCAACCTGCGGCGCGCTATCGGAAACCCCATCATTGACCACAACGGTCAGGGTGCGGTCGATCGAGGTATCCGGGTTATCGCTGTTGTCCTGGTAGACGATGTTCTTGAGGATCGTCTCATAGGTGGCGATCGATGCCAAACCGGTGACCGACAGCACGCCGGTGGTTGAATTGTAGCCGACGTTCAAGCCCACGGCGGCGGCGGTTGCCGTCGCGTTGAGGAAGAGCGTCTCGCTTGCTCCATCAAGGTTGTGGGCAAGCGTCACCGTCATCGACTGCAGCGTCGAAGAGTCGACATCGGCAAGACTTGCCTGCCAGGCGAACTGCTGCGGTGTCTGTTCCGTGGCGTTGGTCGCCGCACCGTTTCCGCCAGCCGCGCCATTCAGGTCGATGACCGTGGCGTCGTTGGTGCCGGTGATCGCGATGGTCAGCGACGCAGTCGAAGTCAGGCCATGGGCATCCTTCATCCCGTAGGTGAAGACTTCGCTGGCGTGCGTGTTCTGGACAAGCGCCTGGGTGTCGGCGTCATTGTTGTCCAGTGCATAGGCATAGCTGCCATCCGCATGGATTGTCAGCGTGCCGTAGGTGCCGGCAACCGTGACATCGCCATTATTGCCGGGAACGGCCGTCAACCCGCCGCCGGCGAACTGGATCGAGGTGACGGTCCTGGTGTCGAAGATATCGGCGTCGGTATCGTTGGTCAGCACATTGCCGGTTGCCGAAGCGTCGCCGGCCGTGCCGTTGGCGATGCCGCCGGCCTCGATTACCGGATCGCCCGCATTGGTGTCGGCAATGGCATGCGGCGCATCGTTGACCAGCTCGATGGCCTGCACGGTGCCGCCGTTGCCGTTGTTCTCACCGGCAAAGGTGAACTGCTCGATGTTCTTCGCCGTCGCCACGACGGTGCCGCCGAGGCTGAAGGAGAAGGTGCCGTCGGAGGCCCGAACGATGTCGTAGTCGGCCCACTTGCCGGCCAGGATCATCGTATCCACGTCGCCGCCAGTGGTGTCGTCGGCGTCGGTGACGACCACCTTGGTGCCGGCAAGACCGGCCAGGTTGATGATGTCGTCGCCGGTACCGCCGGTGATGGCGATGGTCGAAGGTGCGATGGCGGTGCCGGAGAGATCGCCGACATTGATCGTGCCGCCGCCTGCATGCAGGGTGATCTCGATGCCTTCGATTTCGTCGGCCCGTACAGTCGTTCCGCCGGTGCCGCTATAGGTGACCAGCACGTCGGGCCGATCGTCGGCCGGCGCAACATTCTGCGGGTCCGCCAGGGTCGATTTGCCGATCGTGAAGGTCCGGCCCTCGGCATCGCCGGCGATCTTGAGGACGTCGTAGTCCGGGAAGATCGAGCCGGTTTCCGTGCCCCCGTCGATCACGTCGGCACCGTCGCCAACCTTATAGACGAAGGTGTCGTTGCCTGTGCCGCCGGAAATCAGGTCGTCGCCCTTGCCCCCGATCAGCGTATCGTCGCCGTCTTCGCCATACAGCTTGTCGGCACCGCCGCCCCCTTCGATATGGTCGTTGCCGCCACCAGCGAAGATGATGTCGTCGCCGGCGTCGACCGGGTTCGGGTTGCCATCGTCTTCGCCATAGAGCCAATCGCCGCTGGAGCCGCCATAGATCAGGTCGTTGCCGCCTTCGCCCTTGGCCGTACCGCCGCCATTGCCGAGGACGAGCACGTCATTACCGGAACCGGCATAGAGGTTGTCGCCAACATTGTCATCGCCACCGATGAGAAGGTCGCTGCCTGCACCACCGAGAAGCGTGTCGGAACCTGCGCCGCCCTTGAGGATGTTGTCGTTTCCGTCACCGGCCAGAATATCGTCGCCGATACCGCCCGTCAGGTTTTCGATGTCGACAAGCGTATCCGTTCCGACCGCATCATTGGCGCCGTTGCTATCGATTGCGCTGTGGGCCGGAATAGCGGCCGGCCAAGTTGCGGCGTCACCCAGGTTGGCGAACACACCCGTCGTCAGCGACGAGTAGTCTGCGGTGTCACCGCCGAAAGCCGAAGCGATAATCGTTGCAGCGTCACCCGATGCAGGGTTGGATGGCCGGTTGAAGCCAACGGCACTGTTGGTGCCGCCGTCGAGCAGATCGTCGCCCTTGCCGCCGACCAGCATGTCGTTGCCGTCTTCGCCATAGAGCTTGTCGGCGCCAAGACCGCCCCAGATCTTGTCGTTACCGGCACCGCCCTTGAGAATGTCGTTGCCGCCGAGACCGGAGATCAGGTCGTTGCCCGTGCCGCCGTTGATGATATCGGCGGAATTCGAACCGCCGAGGATGTCGTTGCCGTCGCCACCTTCGATGGTGATCGGTCCGCCGTCCGCAGTGGAGCCCGCAGCCAGAAGAATGACGTCATTGCCATCGGTGCCGACGATCTTTTCGACGCCGGAGAGATAACCGGGAGCCGTGCTGTAATCGGCCACGAAGCCCGATTTGCCGTCACGCTCCAGGATGATCGTGTCGTATCCTGCGCCACCGATAACCTGGTCGGCAGTGCCGGCAAGACCAGCGATATTGACCGCCAGCAGGCTGCCGTCACCCAGCTGAATGTTGCGGGTGCCGGAACCGGTCACATCCGCGCCGAGGACGAAGGTGTCGTTACCTTCACCGCCGTCGAGAACATCGGCTCCGAGACCGCCATCCAGGTAATCGTTGCCACCATTGCCGGTGAGCTTGTTGGCCTCGTCGCCGCCGATCAGCACATCGTTGCCGGCACCACCCAGGGCATCGACGATGCCCGAGACGCTGTCGATACCAATCACTTTGTCGATCACGGTGGCACCGTCGGTCGCGGTGTCAGCGGCAACGGTCTGGCCGCCGACCATGTGGGCAGCACCGTCGAGGTTGACGAAGACGCTGGTGGAAAGGCTGGAATAGTTGATCGAGTCGATCGAGCCGGCGGCATCGACGCGAACGGTCACCGTCGAGGTGGCGGCGTCGCCATCTGCGTCGGTGGCGGTGAACCCGAGGGCCAGATCGAGATACTGGCTCGTCGCATTCGGCGCCGTATGGTCCAGCGGCTGAAGCAGCGAGAAGGTGTAACCGCCGGTCGCAGCATTGAGCAATGCTGTAAAGACGATATGGTCCAGCGCCGGCGGGTTGGCAGAGCCGGTGAACCCGGTAAGCACACCACCGATGACGGCGATCGTCACCGGATTGCCGTTCGAGCTGAGCGTCGTCACCGACGCTCCGTTTTGATCCTTTGTCGCGACACTTCCAGTGAAGGAAAGCGTACGCGCGCTGCCGGCATCCGCACCCCAGGAGAGGCCTGTCAGGGCGGCGGTGATGGTTTCCGAGCCGCCTTCCTCGACCGTTCCGATGGCATTGGGGCCGGCCGTCGGCACGCTATCGGTGACGGTGACGATCAGCTGGTCATGGAGCGCCACGCTGTCGCCGTCGCCATCGGTTACCGTGACGGCGGACGAAAGGTCCAGCGCCAGCGAACCGTCGCCGTCGGTGAAGGTAATCGAATGACCATTGTTGACGGTTGTAGAGCCATTCGGCGAACCTACACCGTCAAGATCGAACTTCGTCTGGTTCGGGACATTGCCGACATTCAAATACCAGGTGGTGTGGGCCGGGATGTTGATAACATAGTCCGTTCCACCGGGGTTATTGTTGTCCAGCGTCCAGGTGACTGCGGTATTGCCAGAATTGCTGACGCGGATGATCGCGTCGCCGTCCGGCATGTGTCCCACGAAGGCGAGATCGTTGCCGCCGACATCAGCGACAGCTGCATGACTGCCGGCAGCGTCGAGAGCGGCAGCCGGGATCGACACGCCATCGATAACCACGCTGTCGGTGTGGTCGAGCGGGCCGGTCTGCGCAAAGGTGTAATGGCCGGTGGCCGGATCGACGCTGAAGGTGAAGATCGTCGCCGCACCGGCTTTCGCCACCAGGGCATTGCCGACGACGGAATAGGTAAGCGCGACACCGCCGGACGTCAGCGAAGTCAGGCTGGAGGACAGACCGGTGGTTTCAACCGAGTAGCGGCCAAGACCGTCAGCGCCCGGCGATACCAGGGCGGAAAGCTCGCCTGCAATCGAACCGCCTGCGGCGCTTTCGGTGATCGCGCCAGTGCCGATCACACCGGTGGAGATCGGAGTGTCGTCATTGACGATGATATTGAGGGTGCCGGAGGAGGTGTCGCCGTCGCCGTCAGTGACGGTGACGCCGATCGACAGGGTCGTGTTCTCTTCCGTGGTGCCGGCGGTCGGATGGACGATCGGCGCCTCGGCGGTAAAGCTGTAGGAACCATCGGCATTGACGACCAGAACGGCGGCGGTCTGGCCGGAGAGATGGCCGGTCGCCGTGAACGTCGTCGAGCCGTTGGCGCCCTTGACGCCATTGCTCCAGTCGACGGATTCCGTCTTGGCAAGGCCGCCCTGTTCGTAGATCACACTGAACGCCGGACCGTTGATGGCCACCGACTTGACGCCGTCGGCGCCCGCCGTGAACAGCGAACCGGCAAGCCCGGTCGCGACATGCTCGTTGACAACGTCGCCCAAACCGCCGGCATTGCCCGCCCCCTGAGCCTCATCGTCCAGAACCGTCGTCGACGTCACTACATAGGCCTTCGGCGTGTCGTCGTTGACATCGATGGTCAGGGCACCGACGGCATGGTCGCCATCGCCGTCCGTCACGACATAACCGAACGGCAGCTTTTTGTCATCTTCGAAGCCCGGCAGAGAAAAGTCATGCGCAACCGGCGCGCCCAGCGTGAACGTGTAGGAACCGTCCGCCTTGATCACCAGGACCGCAGCCGGAGTACCGGCCGGATAGTTGGCGCTTATCGCCGTGAACGTCGTCGTCCCGTCGGAACCGACCACGCCACCGCTCCACGAAACCGCTTCCGTCTTCGCAAAGCCCTGAGCGTCCTTGTAGATCACGTCGAAGGCAGGACCCAAGATTGCGACCGACTTCACACCGTCCGCACCTGCCGTGAACAGCGCGCCTGCACCGCCCGATACCGTGCTGTAGTTCGGGGTAACGTCTCCCCAGCCGCCATTGTTGGCCGGCGTGAATTCGCTCTGCGCCTCGTCGTCGAGAGTGGCTGAACCGGACACGAGCGAGACGATCGGCGCAGGCGTGTCGTCGTTGACGTCGACCTTCAGCGTACCGGTCGCCTTGTCGCCGTCGCCGTCCGTCACCGTGAAGTCGAACGACAGGGACTTGTTGTCTTCCGAAATGCTCACCGTGTCATGCGCAACCGGCGCGCCCAGCGTGAACGTATAGGAGCCGTCCGCCTTGATCACCAGGATCGCAGCCGGGGTACCGGCCGGATAGTTGGTGCTCGTCGCCGTGAACGTCGTCGTCCCGTCGGAACCGACGACACCGCCGCTCCACGAAACCGCTTCCGTCTTCGCAAAGCCCTGGGCGTCCTTGTAGACCACGTCAAAGGCAGGTCCCGAGATCGCAACCGACTTCACCCCGTCCGCACCCGCAGTGAACAGCGCACCCGCGCCGCCCGACACCGTGCTGTAATTCGGGGTAATGTCTGCCCGGCCGCCATTGTTGGCCGGCGTGAACTCGCTCTGAGCTTCGTCGTCGAGAACCCGCGACGCCGCCACGACACCCTTCGAGACTGGCGTATCGTCGTCGACACTGATGGTCAGCGTACCCGGTGTTGCAGCCGCATCGCCGTCCTTGTCGGTGACCTGGTAGGAAATCGTGAACTGCACATTGTCTTCCGTCCCCGGGATCGTTCCCTGCGGATGGTTGATCGGTGCAAGCTGGGTGACCTCATAGGCGCCCGTCACCGTGTCGGTGATGGTGATCGAAACGACCGCGCGTTCGCCCTGATAGATGGTCATCACCTTGCCGTCTTCGGACGGCGTCGCGGTGAAGCCTTCAGGCAGCGTCAGGCCGCTGCCGATCCACAGCACCGAGCCGGCGCCATCGGCGCCGTAAGAATGCGCGAGTACGCCCGTGGCGTTGACGGAGTCGGCATCATCGCCGTTGCCTGCCGGATTACCGCCGGTCAGCGCATCGTCGTCGAGCTGCACCAGCGAATTCTCGCCGATCGTCGGAATATCGTCATCGACATTGATGGTCAGCGTGCCCGGCGTTGCAGCCGCATCGCCGTCCTTGTCGGTGACCTGGTAGGAAATCGTG
>NZ_JALBGW010000188.1:0-8625 GCF_023006485.1 Neorhizobium sp. BETTINA12A | reverse complement strand
CCAGCGCCTCGCGTGTGCCAAAAAGGTCGGCGATGGTCTCATCCGGCGCGACCTGCACGCTCTGGCGCAGCACGCCGAGGCTGCCGGAGACGGAGACCGTGCCGGATGCGGGCGATAGTTCGCCGGTGATCAGCTTCAAGAGCGTGGTCTTGCCGACGCCGTTGCGCCCGACAAGGCCGGCGCGTTCAGGCCCGAAGCTGAGGTTCAGATTGGAAAAAAGCGGCCGGCCGTCAGGCGTGGACCACGAAAGATTGGCAAGCGTAATGGAAGGCATGGACGGCTCCCCGAATGGCAAGGCAAAGCGGCGTTGCGTTTCGGTTGAGGTCCATGGGTCACCGTCCTGTTGGTGCTGCAGATCGCGGTTTTTTAGGCGGAAAATGCGGCGCGTTCAAGACTGGCGATCCCGGCACGTCGATCATCGGCCGATCGTCGACAGTGCCACGGCAGCGCCCATCACCTGCACAAGCGCGCCAACGATCATCGCGGCGAAAAAGCCGTTTTCCGCGCCGGCTACCGCCGCAAAGATCGCCCCGAGTGCCGCAACGCCGATCGTCGCACCCACCATGCGCGCAACGTTGATGAGGGCACCCGCCGTTCCGCCGCGATTGCTCCCGACCGCCGACACGGCGACGGCGGTCAGCGGCCCGGTCGCGAGTCCCATGCCGATCCCGGTCAGCAACAACCCGATTTCACTCATCATGAAGAGGTCGAGCATGAAGGCAACACTCAGGATACCGTTGCCGATTCCGATCGTCGCCAATCCGAGGGCGATCGTGACACGCTGTCCGAAATGCTGCACCACGGCGTCTGAAAAGGGCGAGACCAGCACGAAGCTCAGCGCCATGGGCAGCAGCGCCAGTCCGGTCGAGGTGGCATCGAGCCGGCCGAGCGATTGCGTCGCGAGTGGAAACAGAAACAGCGTCCCGTACATGCCGAAAGTCATGGCCGTCGTGCCTGCCATGGCGCCGGTAAAGGATTTCGAACGGAACATCGTCAGCGGCACGAGCGCCGCCTGCCCTTGCCTATGCTCGACCGCGAGAAACAGGCCAAACAACACGAAGCCCGTAACCCCGAAAGCAGCCGTGAGAGACATGGTGGAATGTGGTGATTCGATCGCGGCAAGTGTCACCGTCGCCAAAGACAGGATCGCCAGCACCTGGCCGCTAATGTCGAAAGATCGACCTGCCGGATCGGCGCTTTCCTCGATCGTCGCGCGCGCACTGACGGCGCCGACAAGCGAAAACGGTACGACGACATAAAAGACGGAACGCCAACCGAAGGCATAGATCAGCAGCCCGCCGAGCGTCGGCCCGATGGCGAGCGCCAGTCCGTTGCACGCCGCCCATATGCCGAGCGCCCGCTGCCTGGCCTGCTGGTCTGGATAGATCACCCGAATGATCGAAAGCGAGGCGGGAAGCAGCAGCGCCGCGCCAACGCCCGTCAATGCACGTGCGGCGATCAAAAGCGGAGCCGTGGGAGCGACCGCGCATCCGATGCTGGCGATGCCGAATACCAAGGCGCCAGAGATCAGGATCCTGCGGCGGCCGGCGAGATCGGCCAGCAGCCCGCCGGTCAGCAGCAGCACCGCGTAGACGAGATTATAGGCGTCGACCACCCACTGCAGTTGAGAGACCGTGGCATCCAGATCCTTGCCGATCGGATCCAGGGCGAGATTGACGACGGACGTATCCAATTGCGCCGTGATCACGGCAAGGCAAAGGGTCGCGAGCGCAGCGTGGGGCTGCCGGGCTCGCGCTTGCGATGTTTTCGAGGGGCGATCCATGGAGTTCCACGCCGACTTGATTACACCAGTCTGCGGAAAATGGTCTTCCATCCGTCGAGGACAATAGTGCCGTGCCGGGTTTCAGCGGTTCCTCAGGCCCGCTCTTCCCAGAGTTTCGCAAGCTCGACCACCGTCTTCACCGCCAGCTCCATGTCCTGGCTGCTGACGAATTCCAGCGGGGAGTGGAAGGCATGGCCGCCGGCGAAAAGGTTGGCGCAGGGCAGGCCCATGAAGGAGAGGCGTGAACCGTCCGTGCCGCCGCGGATGCTGCCGCGCACCGGGGTCATGCCGGCCCGGCTGATCGCCTCGACCGCGTAATCGACGATGCCCGGATGCTGGTCGAGCACCACTTTCATGTTGCGGTACTGTTCCTTGACGGTGAAGGTGTAGGTCGAGCCGGGGTAATCGGCGATCACCTGCCTGGTGATCTCCTCGAGCAGCGTCTCCTTGGTCTTCAGGCCCTCTTCGGTAAAATCGCGGATGATGAAGGAGAGGTTCGCCTTTTCCATCACGCCGGACATGCCGGTCGGGTGGATGAAGCCGTCGCGGCCCCTGGTGGTCTCGGGCGTCATGTCCTTCGGCAGTCTTGCGACGATACCGCCGGCGATCTTGATGGCGTTTTCCATCTTGCCGAAGGCGAAGCCCGGATGCATGGCGACGCCCTTGATGGCGATCTCCACCGCATCGGCCGAAAACGTCTCGTCCTCGATCGTGCCGGCCGTCTCGCCGTCCAGCGTATAGCCGAAATCGGCGCCGAGCTTTGCAAGGTCGACCTTGTCGACGCCACGGCCGATCTCCTCGTCGGTGGTGAAGAGGATGCGGATCGCGCCGTGCCTGACGTCCGGATTGTTGATGAAGAATTCGGCCGCCGACATGATCTCGGCAATGCCCGCCTTGTCGTCGGCGCCTAGAAGCGTGGTGCCGTCGGAGGTGATGATGTCGTTGCCGATCTGGTCCTTCAGCACCGGATGTTCGGACACCCGGATCACCTGGTTTTTGTCGCCGGTGAGCTGGATGTCGCCACCCTGATAGTTCTTGACGATCTGCGGCTTGACGTTGGTGCCGGAGAAATCCGGCGCGGTATCCATATGGGCGCAGAAGCAGATGACCGGCACGTTGTTCTTCGACGTCGTCGCCGGGATCGTGCCGTAGATATAGCCATGCTCGTCGAGATGCGCGTCGGTAATGCCGATCGCCAGCATCTCCTCGACCAGCAGCCGGCCGAGATCCTTCTGCTTCATCGTCGACGGCTGGGAGGGCGACTTGGCGTCGGACTGGGTGTCGATGACGACGTAACGGAGGAAACGATCGGTAACGCTATCGGCCATGGGGGAAAATCCAAAATTGTGAACGGAAAAATGGAGTTGTAGCGGGAGGATGAGGGTGCGTGAAGGCGGGAAATGAAGATGTGCGGTTGGACGTGATCAAGCGTCCAGCCAGAACGCCCCCCTCTGTCCTGCCGGACATCTCCCCCACGGGTGGGGAGATTGGATGGAGCTGACGTCTTGCCACAAATTATACCGACAAATGCCCAAATCCGTTCGGCGTGAAGCGATGAGCACGCCTCTGGCCGATCTCCCCCCTTGTGGGGGAGGTGCCCGGCAGGGCAGAGGGGGGTATCGCTTCGGCATACTCTTCGACGGCTGAGTTTGCCTCCGCGCGACGTCCCTCGGCTTCTCTACCGCTGCGCCCCGATATCCGAAGCCCCGACCGAAGGTGCTGCATTGCCCCAGCTGTTGCGGACATAGGTGAGCACCGCCGCGACCTGCTCATCCGACAGCTTCCAGCCGAGCGACGGCATGGCGGGTGTCGTTTTCGCCGCGGGCGTATGCACCGCCTGGCTGCCCTGCAGCACCAGCCGCGTCAGCGTCTCCGCGCTCGGCTGCTGGACGATCGAGCTGCCGGCGAGTGCCGGGAAGAGCTGGCTCGCGCCCTTGCCGTCGCCGCCATGGCAGGCGGAACAGGTGTCGTGATAAATCGCCGCCCCCACCTTCATGCGCGCATCGCTCGCCGGAATCGGCTGCGGTTTCTGCGTCGAACCGCCTTCGGTGCTCTTGAGGTAAGTGGCAATCGCGTGCACATCCGCGTCGGTCATCAGCGACGTCGAGGCCTGGATCGCCTCCGCCATCGGGCCCGAAGCGATTGTATGCCCGTTGGTGCCGGTCTTCAGGTATCGGACGATCTCGTCCTCGCTCCAGCTGCCAATGCCGATATAGCTGTTGCCAGTGATGTTGGGTGCATACCATCCCTGCAGCGAACCACCCTGAAGGGCCTCGCTTGTCTCGTCCGCGCCGAGCGCGGTTTTCGGCGAATGGCAGGTGCCGCAATGGCCCGGCCCCTGGACGATATAGGCGCCGCGGTTCCATTCGGCCGATTTCGACGGATCGGGCCGGAATTCGCCCGGCGTGAAGTTCAGCATGTTCCAGCCCATCATCGACAGCCGGATGTTGAACGGGAACGGCAACTGGTTGGATTCGACCGGGTTGAAGACCGGATCGACGGTCCGGAGATAGGACCAGAGGTTGCCGATATCCCTGTCGGTCATCCTGGTATAGGCCGGATAGGGCATGGCGGGGTAGAGCCGCTTGCCGTCATGGCCGATGCCGGTTTTCAATGCGCCGCGGAAATCCGCCTCCGTCCAGTTGCCGATGCCCGTCGCCTTGTCGGGCGTGATGTTCGGCGGAATGATCTGGCCGAAGGGCGTTTCGAGTGGCAGCCCGCCGGAGAGTGGTTTTGCCCCCGGCGCGGTGTGACAGGCGGAGCAATCGCCGAGGATCGCCTGGTAACGACCGCGGATGATCTCGTCCGCCTGGTCGGGAGCCTGGGCAAGCGCCAGGCCTGCCGAGAAGGCCGTTGCGGCAAGGGTGAGGGAAAAGACGATCCTGCTCATGCCGACACCAGAGGTTGGCCGGGGTTGCGGAGATATTGCTGGCGGATGGCATCCGCCGCGTGGAATGCGAGCGCCCCGACGGTGCCGGTGGGGTTCTTGCCGGCATTGTGGGCGAAGGCGGAAGCGCCGATGACGAAGACGTTGGCGACGTCCCAGCTCTGCAGGTACTTGTTGACGGCGCTGGTCTTGGGGTCCGTGCCCATGATCGCCCCGCCGGTATTGTGGGTGCTCTGGTAGGGCACCGAATCCCAGCCCTTCTTGCGGCGGGTATTGGTGTATTGCTTGCCGCCGAAGGCCTTGGCGATCTCCTCCATCCGGTCCGAGACCCAGTTCGACATGCGGATGTCGTTATCGGGGAAATCGAAGGTGAAGCGCAGCAGCGGCCGCCCGAACCGGTCCGTATAGGTCGGATCGAGATCGAGATAGTTGCCGCGGGTCGGATAGCTCGACCCTTGCGAGGAAAAGCCGAGCGTCGACTTGTAGGATTTGACGGTGGCCTTCTTCCAGTCGCTGCCCCAGCGCGGCGTGCCGGGCGGGGTCGGGCGGGTCTGGATCGGCCGGCCGTTCGAGGGGATACAGTTGATGCCCGCCCCGCCGACGAAATCGAGCGGCCCGTGGTCGAAGGCATCGCCGTTAAAGTCGTCCACCGTCTGGCCGAGCGCGCCGGCGGCAACGAATGGATTGAAGTTCTTGTCGTCGAAGAACACCTGCGCGCCGGCATTGGTCTGATAGCAGTAGTTCCGCCCGACAGTCCCCTCCCCGGTATTCGGATCGTAGATCTCGCCGATGCCGGAGAGCATCATCAGCCGGACGTTGTGGAGACCATAGGCGCAGAGCAGCACGATATCGGCCGGCTGGAAGAACTCCTCGCCCGACGTATTCACATAGGTAACGCCGCGGGCGTGTTTCTTCGAGGGATCGAGATCCACGTGCAGGACTTCCGACTCGGTGCGGACCTCGAAATTCTTCTTTTTCATCAGCACCGGCAGAATGGTCGTCTGGGCCGAGGATTTCGAATAGTTGGCGCAGCCGAACCGTTCGCAGAAACCGCACATGGTGCATTGGCCCATGGCGATGCCGAGCGGGTTGATATAGTCCTTGGAAAGGTTCGCCGCCGGCGTCGGGAACGGGTGCAGGTTCAACGACTTGGTCACCTGTGCAAACAGCGTCGGCGCATAGGTCATCTGCAGCGGCGGCAGCGGATAATCGCGCGACCGCGGATCCTCGAACGGATTGCCGCCCTCCTGGATCTGGCCGTTGATATTGCCCGCCCTGCCGGAAATGCCGGCGAGATATTCGAAGCGGTCGAAGGATTTTTCCATCTCGGCGCCGGTCACGCCCCAGTTCTGCAATTGCAGGTCCTGGATCCGTGCCGCGCCGTAGCGATCCCTCAGGTGGTCGGCGATCTGGAAGTCGCTGTCCCAGAACCGCCAGGTATGGCCGTTCCAGTGAACGCCGGCGCCGCCCACCCCGTTGCCGGGCAGGAAGGAGCCGTAATCGCGCATCGGCAGCGCCGTCTGCGAGGTGTTGTTGCGCATCGTCATCGCTTCGACGACCGGCTGCAGGAAGAGATCGCGGCGGATGCCGTAGCGAAGTTCGTCCTGGGCATAACCGATGTTGAAATCGGTGGCCGTGTCGCGCCAAGGACCGCGTTCGATCGCCACGACGTCGAGCCCGTCCTCCGTCAGTTCATGAGCGAGGATCGCGCCTGTCCAGCCAAGGCCGACAATCACGGCGTCCTTGCGAGGTAGAATAGTGGTCATATTTTTCAGTCCCTACCTGGTCATCCATTCCGTCGAGCCTGCGATCGAAACCGGAGGCAGGGGATAGGGTTGGTTGTGTTTGGAAACGTGGTCGCGGTAGTCGTATCGCGCGCCGGGAAAGCCCAGCATCTTCCACGAGGCCATGTCCTTGTTGCCGCCATAGATCGGGTCGGCGAAGAAACCTTCCATCACGTTGGCGAGCATCAGGTTGAAGAAGGACTTGGCATCCACCTTGTTCGGCAGGGTGATCTTTCCGGCTTCGAGATCCTTGAGGACCGCGTCCTGGTCGCCGGGCGCAAGTTCGGCGAAGCGCTTGCCGCCCTTGGTTTCGCGGGTGAACGCGTTGAGCGCGGCAATGCCGGCGCGGTATCGCTGGGCCGGCGTGTCGGACGCCTGATACCCCTGCGTCGGCAGGCCGGGCATGAACGGGCCCTTGGTATAGAGCCGGCTCGACGTGCCGTAGGATCCCACCAGCTGCCGGTCGAGATAAAGAACGCAGCCGGCATCCTTGCCGCCGAGCGACAGATCGTCCGCCGGCACCAGCCGGTCGGCGACCGCCTCCATTGTCTGCGCCTCTTCGAGCGTGAAGAACAGCCAGCCGCCGGGCTTGACCTGTACCGGCGGATCGGCGGAGCGCGCCTCCCAGGGAAGGCTGCCGGAAATGCTGCGCGCCATCACGGGCGCGGCACCGCCGGCGAGAATGGTAAAAGCAACGGAAGAAAGGAATTGGCGCCGCGTGGGGCGCTTAAGACAGTGGGTTTCCATAGAGGACCTCCCCGGAGAGAAAAGGTCGGTGACGCGCCGAAACGACGTGCGCCGATGAGATCGAACCGAGCGGTTCAATGATTTACCTAGAGCGCGTCCAATCCGCGGCAACCCTTCTGGAACATTAAATCGTCACGGCTGCCGCTCGTCAGAAATCGCCGGCACCGAGCGAACCGCGATGTCCGAGGCGGGCGGAAATTGCCCGTGCCGCGACGAGCAGCGGTTCGGCAAAACCGTTCAAATTTTTCAGCGACAGGCGCTGGACCGGGCCCGCGATCGCGACGGCGCCGACCACGTCCGACTGGGCGTCATGGATGGGGGCGGCGATGGCGCGCATGCCGAGCTCGTTTTCCTCGTCTTCCACCGCGTAACCGAGGCGACGGATAGTGCCGAGCAGTTTCAGCAGCTTATCGGGATCGGTGACGGTTTTCGGGGTTCGGAGCGGCAGGGGCGCGCCGACAAGGGCCGCAATGCGGCTTTCCGGCTGGAAGGCGAGTATCGCCCGGCCGGCGGCCGTCGCATGATAAGGCGCGCGCATGCCGATCTCGGCGCTGATGCGCACCGCCTGCCGGGAAGGCTGGACGCGGATATACATGATCTCCGGCCCGGCCGGCACGCCGAGCAGCACCGTCTCGTCCGTTTCGCTGCGCAGGTCCATCAACAGCGTGCGCGCTTCGGTGGAAAGGTCCATGCGGTTGCGCACCAACGAACCGAGCCTGAAAAGCTCGAGCCCGAGCCGATAACGGCCGGTCTCGCGATTCTGTTCGAGAAAATCTTCGGCCATCAGCGTCACCACCAGGCGATGGACGGTGCTCTTGGCAATGCCGAGACGGCGGGCGAGTTCGGTGACGCCGATCTCCGCGTCGTCGCCTTCGAAAGCCTTGAGGATGCGGATCGCCATCGACACCGAAGAAAGGCGGCCCTTTTGCTGGTCCTCGTCCTGCGCGCCCGTGATCTTCATGTTCCCACCGTCTTCATCTCGGTTGCCGCTCCCGTTCCAATCAGCCGGCGTGCATTCGGACAACGGGCGCGGTCAACGCCGCAACTGCAAAAGCGCCGTTGACAGCCCCTTATCCAAGGGAATATTCTGTTTGTGGACCGGCGTTCCATATAGAAGAACACATGACGACGACTGAAGCAAGCGGAAACACCATCGGTGGCCGCGCGGTTTGGTGGCCCGCCAGGAACCGGGCTTACGAAACAAGGGCTTGAACCGAAAGACTGACAAATTGGATACCCGCAAGACCGTGCCGCTGATCGTCGCATCGGCCCTCATCATGCAGCAGATCGATTCGACGGCGATCGCCACGGCCCTGCCGACGATCGCCGACGCGCTCGGCGAACCGCCGCTGGCGCTGCATTCGACGATCACCGTCTATGTGCTGTCGCTCGGCGTGTTCCTGCCCCTGAGCGGCTGGCTTGCG
>NZ_JALBGW010000187.1:0-8645 GCF_023006485.1 Neorhizobium sp. BETTINA12A | reverse complement strand
CGCAGGCCGCCGCCTACGGCGCCTCGGTCGCCTCGGTCGTCATCGGCCACCACGGCGCGCTGATCAGCCCGGCGCTGCTGCCAGGCTGAAACGCCGACGGACATGACCGGCAGCGACCGACGACAGAGACCGAGATCGGCGCCGGATCTCCTGTGTTTTCCTCGCTGCGCATAAATCAATTTTCAGTCATTCTGTGAAAGGGTTGGGGCGATTAAACGATCGCTCCCAACGAGGAAATGAAAATGCGTATCGCCCTTGCCTTCCTGACCGTCCTGGCCCTATCCCCCGCAGCACAGTCCGCCCCGATCGACGCCCTGACCAAGGCCGAAACGAAGACCTATGAGGCATGGGGAAAGCTCGGCCTGACGGAACGGCTGGTGACTTTCGTCACCGCGCCCTCGACCGGCTACGGAATCTACCAGGAAAAGCAGTCCAGCATTTTCAAGCCGGGTGAAAAGGTCATCACCTATGTCGAGCCGATCGGCTACGGCTGGAAGGAGCTTCCCCACGACATGTACGAACTCAACTTCGTATCGGACCTGAAGATCAAGGCTGCCAACGGCGAGGTCATGCTCGACCAGAAGGCCTTCTCCACCAATGTCCTGCAGAGCCACAACGCCAACATGGAATTCTCGATGGATTTCACCCTGACGCTGACAGGCGCGCCGGCGGGCAAATACACGCTGACCTACACGATCCACGACATGAGCGGTGACCAGACCTCGACTTTCGACCAGGAATTCACCATCGCCGCCAACTAACCGCCCCGGCGCCGGCTGCCTCGCTCAGAGGTCAGCCGGCAACCCGGAACGACACCGGAAAGCCCTGCATCACCGAATTGGCGACCGTGCAGATGCTTTTGGCGCGTTCGATCAGGGCCTCGGCTACATTGCGCAGTTTTCCAGTTTATCGTCCCTGCAGGACCTTGACGATATTCGGCGTCAGATCGCCTGCATAAACGGCGGAAACATCCGCGAATGTAATCCTGCGTTTGACAAGACCGTCAAGCGCCCGTTGACAGAACACAGCCGGGGCTTTCGCCTCCGAGACGTTCATGAAGACGGAGGCCTCCTTCTTCCAGGCCGTCGTGCGTTCTTTCTTAAGGCAATTTGCATAGACGGCATTCCGCGCCCGGGAACTCCCCTCCAAAGCGGTTACAACCACTTCATATTGATTTCGTGTCGGCCCGCATGATGCGAGGCACGCGGCCGCAACCGCTAACGCAACTACTTGAGAAAGCTTCATAATATCCCCCGAAATGAACGGTTGTATGGGTAATATGCGATGGGGAATTTTGCAACTGAAAAAACAGAGAAAAAGGACTGTCACAACCCTGACATGATCATCGCGGCTAGGACGTCAGCCGGCAACCCGGAACGACACCGGAAAGCCCTGCGTCACCGAATTGGCGACCGTGCAGACGCTTTTGGCGCGCTCGATCAACGCCCCGGTGTCGGCACCATCGCCCGAGGTACAGATGACGTCGAGTTCGGCACCGACGGCGATCAGCGGCGTGCCGTCGAGCTGCAGGGTGACGCTGACCGCGATACCCTCGATATCGATATTCATCTCGTGCGCCGCGTATCGGAGGTCGTTGCAGAAACACCCGCCGATCGCCAGCGCCAGAAGCTGCGCACCGTTGAACCCGAGATTGCGCCCGCCGGCCTTGCCCTCCGGCCGGTCGACGACGATCGTATGGCTGCCGGCCCAGCCGAGCGCCGCCTCGGTTCCGGCCACGTTGCGAAGCTCGACGGTCGACGTAATCATGGGGCAATCCTCCTCAGCTGATCTGATGACGCTACCTATCTGAAATCCGTTCAACCTGTGCCCGACATGCCCCTTCATCAGCCTGTAACAAACTTTCCCGATAGAAGGCTGAAAACGTGTCCGTTGGCGCGAGTCGTGGACGGATCGGCAACCGGGTTCGACCTTCCATGACAAGAATAACCATCGTGACGGATGCCTGGTACCCTCAGGTGAACGGCGTCGTCCGTTCGATCGAGAATACCAACCGGGAACTCGCCCAGATGGGCGTCGACGTGACGATGGTGACGCCGCAGGACTTTACCAGCGTTCCCTGCCCCACCTATCCGGAAATCCGCCTGTCGGTCGCCACCTACTGGCAGATCGCCAGCGCCATTCAGGCGTCGATGCCGACTGCCGTTCACATCGCCACCGAAGGTCCGCTCGGACTGCTCGCACGCCGCTGGTGCCTGAAGAACAACATTCCCTTCTCGACCAGCTATCACACCCGTTTTCCGGAATATGTGGCGGCGCGGTTCCCCATCCCTGTCCGCTGGCTGCACGGCTTCGTGCGCTGGTTCCACAATGCCGGCAATGGTTGCATGGTGGCGACCGCCAGCCTCGAACGCGAGCTTTCGAAGCTCGGCCTCAAAAACTTGCTGCGCTGGAGCCGCGGCATCGACCAGACCATGTTCCACCCGATGGATCTCGACGAACGGCCCTTCGACCTGCCGCGCCCGATCTTCATGACCGTCGGCCGCGTCGCGGTGGAAAAGAACCTGCCGGCCTTCCTCGATCTCGATCTGCCCGGCTCCAAGGTCGTGGTCGGCGACGGCCCGGCGCGCGCCGATCTGCAAAAGCGGTATCCGAACGTGCTGTTCACCGGCATGAAGACCGGCGAGGATCTCGCCCGCGCCTATGCCCAGGCCGACGTCTTCGTCTTCCCGTCGAAGACCGACACGTTCGGCAACACGATCCTGGAAGCGCTGGCCAGCGGCGTGCCGGTCGCCGCTTACCCGGTCACCGGCCCGATCGACATCATCGAGGACGGTTCGGGTGCCGGGGCGCTCAACGAAGATCTCCGCCTGGCCTGCCTTGCGGCGCTTGGCTGCTCGCGCGAAAACGCAAGGCAGCTCGCCCGCAAATTCACCTGGGAAGCGGCATCGAAACAGTTCCTGAACAACGTGCTGATCGCCCAAGGGCGGCCGAAACTGCCAGCCCCACGGGGTGGAATTAGGCCTTCGACGGTATAACGCCAATCCCCATCCGCTCGCCTCGCAAGGCGCGCTCTCCCTGCATACGACGATATTCGCCCGGAGGAAAAGAGACGGTGCGGCAGTCTCCCAATGATCTCCCCCCTTGAGGGGGAGATGTCACGAAAGTGACAGAGGGGGGTGACGACGGTTCGGCAAATACAGCGGCAGAAGAGTGTGCCGCGACACCCCCCTCTGCCCTGCCGGGCATCTCCCCCTCAAGGGGGGGGGAGATCGGCAGGATGCACCGCCCCGTTCCTCACAGGCGATGACCTCCCGCCTCGCGGGAGAGCCAAAAACGCCAGATACAAACCCAGAAACCCCTCACCGCTTCTTCTTGCGTCCCTCGAAGGGATTTTCACCCGCCTTGAAATGCATGCGGATCGGCACGCCTGGAATGTCGAAGTCGGCGCGCAACCCGTTGATCAGGTAGCGGATATAACTTTCCGGCAGCGCATCGGGCCTGGTGCAGGACACCATGAAGGCCGGCGGGCGGGCCTTGACCTGGGTCATATACTTGAGCTTCAGGCGGCGGCCGGAGACGGCCGGTGGCGGATGCTGGGTCTGCACGCCATCGAGCCAGCGGTTGAGCCTGGCGGTCGAGATGCGCTTGTTCCACACCTTGTCGGTGTCGATGATGCTCTGCATCAGCTTGTCGAGCCCATAGCCCGTCTGGCCGGAAATCGGCACGGCGCGAAGCCCCCGCGCCTGCGGCAGCAGCCGTTCGGTCTTTTCGCGGAGATCCGCAAGCACCGCCTGCGTGTCTTCAACCAGATCCCACTTGTTGAAGGCAAGCACCGCGGCCCGGCCTTCGCGCAACACCAGGTCGACGAGCTGCAGGTCCTGCTTTTCGAAGGGAATGGTGGCGTCGAAAACGATCACCACCGTTTCGGCGAACCGGATCGAGCGCAGCGCATCCGCAACAGACAGCTTTTCAAGCTTCTCCTGGACGCGCGCCTTCTTGCGCATGCCGGCGGTGTCGAACATCTTGATGGTGCGGTCGCGCCATTCCCACTCGACAGAGATCGAGTCGCGGGTGATGCCCGCTTCCGGGCCGGTCAGCAGCCGGTCTTCACCGAGGAAGCGGTTGATCAGCGTCGACTTGCCGGCATTCGGGCGGCCGATGATGGCGACGCGCAGCGGCTTGGTCTCGTCATATTCCGGCTCGGCCTCATCCTCGCCCTCGTCCGCAAAATCGGAATCCCGGACGTCGATATTGGTCTCCGCCTCGTCATCGTCTTCTGGAAACGCCCGCTCCTCGCCGAGCGCCTCGACGATCGCGTCGCGCAGGTCGATCATCCCCTGGCCGTGCTCGGCCGAAATCGGCACCGGTTCACCGAGACCCAGCGTATAGGCATCGTAGAAACCGGCGTCGGAACCGCGCGCTTCCGACTTGTTGGCGACCAGCACGACCGGCTTGCCGCTGCGGCGCAGAAGCTCGCCGAAGGTCTTGTCGAGCGGCGTCAGGCCCGACTTCGCGTCGACCACGAACAGCGTCAGGTCGGCATCGTCGACCGCGGCCTCGGTCTGGGCGCGCATCCGGCCTTCGAGCGTCTCGGGTCCCGCCTCTTCCAGACCGGCGGTATCGATGATCGTGAATCTCAGGTCGATGAGCTTTGCGTCGCCCGGACGGCGGTCGCGGGTGACGCCCGGCGTGTCGTCGACAAGTGCCAGCTTCTTTCCAACCAGGCGATTGAAAAGCGTGGACTTGCCGACGTTCGGGCGTCCGACAATGGCGACGGTGAAGCTCATTCTGTATCCTTAAAGCCCTGGGCGGAAACCGTCAGGGCGCCTTGCCTGAAGAGGCGATGTTGTCGAGCATGATCTGCGCGCGGTTGGCAACATTGCGCGGCGCAGAGGCGTCATTGGCGATCTGCTGGAACCATTCCTTGGCCTGCGCGACCTTGCCGGCCTTGTAGGCGGCAAGACCAAGCGCCTCGCGGGCGGAATTGGCAAGCGGATTGGCGGGCACGGCCATGGCCTGCACTTCGGCGGCCACCTGTTCATAGGTGCCGTTGTCGATCAGCAGCCAGGCGGCGCGCATCCGGGCGAGGTCGCGCATAGACTGCGGCGCCTTGGCATCCTTGCCGACCGCCGAGAAGGTGGCGATTGCGCCAGCGGCATCGCCCTTGGACTGCTGCACCGAGCCGGCGCGCAGCTTGGCGAGCACGGGATAGGCGCCGCTGCCGTCCTTTTCGAGCGCGCCGAAGGCGGCCAGTGCCTCGTCGTTCTTGTTTTCCGAAGCGAGCTTCAGGGCCGCCAGGAAACGGTCGCCCGATTGCGAAGAATTATGCGTGTTCCAGTATTCATAGCCACGATAACCAGCCGTACCGACGACGATCAGCACGGCGACCGCGATCACAATCCTGCCGTAACGCTGCCATGCACCCCTGAACTGATCGGAACGAAGCTCCTCGTTCACTTCGCGAATAAAACTGTCGTCGTCCTGCGCCATCAAAGTCTCCGGCCCAACCGGCCCATCATGCGGAAAAGCGCCTTCTAGCCTATTTTCCCGGAGATGTAAGGCCCCCCTTAACTCCCGTCGCGCAAAAGTGGTCCCCGGTTTTGCAAAGTCGGCGAGCGCAAAGCCGAAAACATCCGCCAGGAAGCCCGTTGATGGCCTTTCGGACGGAATCCACACTTAAAGCTGCCCGCTCAAAGCTTCGCCTTATTCTGCGGCCACAAAGCCCGCTGCCCTTCGCCATGATTCAGGTATCTTATGCGTTCGCTTGCCCTTCCCCTCGCCCTCTGTCTTCTCGCAGCGCCCTTCGCAGCCAGCGCCGCGGACAATACCGCTGGCAAGCCGAAACAGCTGGTGATGGTCTCCTTCGACGGCGCCGGCGCCAACAACCTCTGGCAGCGCAGCCGCGATCTCGCCAAGCGCACCAACGCCCATTTCACTTACTTTCTCTCCTGCACCCTGGTGATCGAGCGCGCCAATGCCAAAAGCTATCAGGGGCCGAACGAGAAGCCGGGCAAGTCGAATATTGGCTTTGCCCAAACGGCCACAGAGGCTCGCGAACGGCTCGGCCACGTCTGGCAGGCGCATCTCGAAGGCCACGACATTTCCAGCCATACCTGCGGCCATTTCGACGGCAAGGACTGGACGGCGGCAGATTGGTCCGCCGAATTCAACACCTTTCACGACGTGCTGACCAATGCCTGGAAGACGGTCGGCGCCGGATCGGAGGAGCCGGCCGGCTGGAAGGATTTCGTCGCGACCGGGATCAATGGTTTCCGCGCGCCCTATTTTTCCACCAGCCCCGGCCTGGTCGAAGCCGAAAGACGGGCCGGCATCCGCTATGACGCCAGCCTCGTCACCAAGGGGCCGGTCATGCCGGAGGAAAAGGGCGGGCTTATCCGCTTCGGCCTGCCGCTCATTCCGGAAGGCCCGTCCAATCGGCCGATCATCGCCATGGACTACAACCTCTTCATCCGCCATTCCGGCGGCATCGACAATCCGAGCAGTGCCGTCGAATTCGAGGAACGCGCCTATTCCGCCTTCAAGGCCGCCTTCGACAAGGAATATGACGGCGACCGCATCCCCCTCCAGATTGGCCTGCATTTCGTCGAAATGAACGGCGGCGCCTATTGGCGGGCGATGGAACGGCTGGTGACGGAAGTCTGCGGGAAGCAAAACGTCGCTTGCGTCAGTTATTCGGAGGCGATCAGGCTGATCCACGAACGGGAGAAGCCACGGGTGGCATCGGGGTTGTAACGCGGCTGCCTACGAGACGGAGCAAAAGACCCGTCCCGGGGACTATTCCACTTGCCCGCCAAACCTCATCAACCCTTTAACCACATTCACATCCCCGCCTCCCGAACCCGCGCCATAATCACCCTCGTCATCGGATGGGAAACCGGGTTCGCGAACCGGCATTCTCCTCAAGGGTTTTCGGACCCCGGTTTCCGGTGATGGCCGTCGAATGTGGTGGAACGGGAACTGACAACTCCCAAAAAGCTGCAGCAACCGGCCGGGGCAGGCAAAACCACCTACCTCCCACATACTCGACACCGCCTGCCTCATCCCAAAACAAAACCGCGCCGGGCAAGACGTCCGGCGCGGCCAAAACTGCTTGCGTTCAGATGGCGATCAATACGGCCGGTCGGCCGCGATCTCGCCGGCTTCGGCTTCCCGCTCCAGATAATGCCGGTCGATGGTCGGCAGCGGCTGGTCGTCGATCGCCGCCTCGAAGGCCTTGAGGCGTTTGTGGATGGAGAGCAGTTCGATGATCGTCGTCCAGGACGTGACCAAATACTGGAACGAGTTGCTCACCTGGCCGAAGGCGGTGGCAATCTGCTGGTAGATACCATAGGTGATCTTGCCTGCCACGATCGTCGGCACCAGCATCAACAGCAGGAACACGGCGTCGGCCTGAATGTAGAAATACCGTGCCACGTTGAAATAGAGGTAATGGAAGTACATGCGGAAATAGTTCCTCCGCACGTTGCTGTAGAGCTCGTTGATGGTCGCCGGCCGTGCGCGGTCGGCATGGTCCTCGCCATAAACCAGTTCCTTGCGATAGGCCGCCTCGACGCGCTGGTTGCGGAAATTCAGCCCCGGCAGCTTGATGCCGACCGTCGCCAGAAGAACGGTGCCGAACGCCGACCAGAAGATGGCGAGCCAGAACAGCGCATGCGGCACCTCGCCGATGAACGGCAGCTCGGAGACGTAACCGGACAGCGCGAACAGGATCGGCAGGAAGACGACCAGCGTCATCACCGCATTGATGAGGTTGATGCCGAGGCCCTCGAGCGTTGCGGAAAACCGCATCGTATCTTCCTGGACGCGCTGGGAGGCGCCTTCGATGTGGCGCAGCTTTTCCCATTTCGACATGTAGAAGTCGTTCATCGCCGTGCGCCAGCGGAAGATGTAGTGGCTGGTGAAAAAGTCCGTCAGGATCGAGACCGCCATGCTGAGGAAGACGATCTGGGCGAAGACGATCTGAAGATCGTAGAAATTCCAGGCGGTAATGCCGGGCTGTTTCGAAAGGGCATTCTGCAGCAGATCGCCGAACGGCCGGCGCCAGTTGTTGATCACCACCGAAACCTGCACCCCGAAATAGGTCACCGCGATGATCAGCAGCGAGCCCCAGACCGACCAGCGCTTCCAGGGATGGTCATGGGCAATCACGCTCCAAGTACCCCCGAACAGCAATAGGCAGACCGCGAAATACGCATAGAACCAAAGGTTCGCAGGCACCAGGAAATAGGAAAGATCGTAAGGTTCCCGCTCCGGCATCACATATCCGAAGGATGCGCCAAGACCGTCGAAGACGAAATACCAGGCCAGGATGGTAACAATGGCCCAAACGACGCCCGAAAGTGCGAACAGTTTCGGCCGGGGAAAGAAGGAATGGAACACGGAGCTTTGGCTTTCCTGAGTTCGAGTCGGCGGGATGTCGGAAACGACTGTTGAGCCGGAAACTAAGGCAGTTCCAAGGGAGCGGCAATGGCCCCGTCACTTTGTTACGCAATTGTAACCACGGGATTATTAGGAAGCGCTGCGCGCAACCGGGAGTGCGAGCAGGACGCACACGACAAGGGCCGCCGCCGCAAGAAGCGTCGGGGCGACGAAACTGCCGCTCCCTTGAGCGATCCAGCCGGCGACCAGCGGGCCGATGATCTGGCCAGTGCCGAAGGCGGCGG
>NZ_JALBGW010000186.1:0-8654 GCF_023006485.1 Neorhizobium sp. BETTINA12A | reverse complement strand
GGGCGATTCGACATCGCCATTGGCGATCAGCGGAATGGAGATCGCGTCGCGCACCGCGCGGATCGCATCCCAGTCCGCCCTGCCCTCGTAGAACTGCATGCGGGTGCGGCCGTGGATGGTCACCAGCCGGACGCCGGCCTGTTCGGCGCGGCGGGCGATCTCCGGCGCGTTGATGGAATTTTCGTCCCAGCCGAGCCGCATCTTCAGGGTCACGGGCACGCTGACGGCGTTGACCGTCGCCTCGATCATGGACAGGGCGTGGTCCGGATCGCGCATCAGCGCCGAGCCGGAATAACCGCCCGTCACCTTCTTGGCCGGACACCCCATGTTGATGTCGATGATATCGGCGCCGTTATCGGCAGCGATTTTCGCGGCTTCCGCCATCGGCCTCGCTTCGCGGCCGGCGAGCTGAACCATATGCGGCGAGATGCCGGCGCCCTTCAGCCGCGCCCATGATTCGCCGCGGTTCAGAATGAGCTCACCGCTGGCAACCATTTCCGTCACCACGAGCCCGGCGCCATAACGCCAGGCAAGCTGCCTGAACGGCAGATCGGTGACGCCGGACATCGGCGCCAGGACGACGCGATTGCGAATGGCGACAGGCCCGATCTGAAAAGGCTTGGCAAGATCTTGGAAACTCAAATGATGATCTTTCGGGCACATGAGATAGTTGCACTATTTTTATTCATGTCTCGGGCGTTTGCCAAGAGCAATTCCGGAACTGCGTTATTTTTGAGCGGCATGCTGGAATTCAGGCTTTTGGTCCTATAGTTCTGCGCCTGTCAATCCAAAACGAGTTACGGGTCGAGGACGACAAAGCCATGACAATCGGTTCCATGACAATCGGTATCGTCATCGTCGCCGCAGGCCGCGGGGAACGAGCAGGCTCTCTGCATGACGGTCCCAAGCAGTACCGGCGGATCGGCGACAGACCGGTCATCGCCCATACGCTCGAACGATTTCTGACGTGGCGTCGAAGCGGCCCGATCGTGGTCGTCATCCACCCGGACGACGAGGCGTTGTTTGCGGCGGCAACGGCCGACGTCCAGGGGGCCGCAGGGGTAATCACCACGTTCGGCGGCGAAACCCGGCAGCGCTCGGTCTATGAGGGCCTGCGCGCCCTCTCCGGCACCGATGCCACCCATGTGATGATCCACGATGCGGCGCGTCCCTTCGTCGATCACGGCGTGCTCGAGCGTGTGGCGCAGGCGCTCGACGAGGGGCAGGACGGCGTGCTGCCGGCCATTCCCGTCAGCGACACGCTGAAGCGCAGCGGTTCCGACGGGCTGGTGCACGAGACCGTGCCACGCTCCGGCCTCTACGCCGCGCAGACGCCGCAGAGCTTTCTTCTCTCCGAAATCCGCACCGCCCACGAGAAAGCGGCAGCACTGCGCCGCGAGGATTTCACCGACGACGCCTCGATCGCCGAATGGGCCGGCCTGCCGGTGACCCTGGTCGAAGGATCGGTCGACAATATCAAACTCACCGTGAAGCGGGATATCGCCATGGCCGACGAAAAACTCTCGCAGAGCCTGTCCTCGGCCACCCTCCCCGATGTGCGCACCGGCAACGGCTACGACGTGCACCAGCTGGAACCCGGCGACGGCGTGACGCTCTGCGGCGTGTTCATTCCCCACGACCAGAAGCTCAGCGGCCATTCGGATGCGGATGTCGCATTGCATGCGCTGACCGATGCGCTGCTCGCCACCTGCGGCGCCGGCGATATCGGCGACCACTTTCCGCCGTCCGACATGCAGTGGCGCGGTGCGCCGTCGAAGATCTTCCTCGACCATGCGGCAAAGATCGTCCGCGAGCGTGGCGGCACGATCATGAACGCCGATATCTCGCTGATCGCCGAAGCGCCGAAGATCGCCCCACACCGCCAGGCGATGCGCGAAACCCTCTGCGAGATCCTCGGCATTTCGCTCGACCGTTGCTCGGTCAAAGCGACCACCAACGAGAAGATCGGCTTCATCGGCCGCCGCGAGGGCATTGCAGCGATCGCCACGGCGACCGTCGTTTATCGGGGAGATGCTGCGTGAGCCTGTTTCCCGCCGATATCGAGGACCAGGCCAGACGAATCATCATGGATTTCAGCGCGCGCGGAAAAATGGTCGCGACCGCCGAATCCTGCACGGGCGGGCTGATCGCCGGGGCGCTGACGGAGATTTCCGGCTCGTCCGCCGTCGTCGACCGCGGTTTCGTCACCTATACGAACCAGGCGAAGATGGACATGCTCGGGGTGACAGACGCCACGCTCGCGACGCATGGCGCGGTGTCGAAGGAAACCGCGCTGCAGATGGTGCACGGTGCGCTCCATCGCTCAAAGGCCGCCGTGGCGGTTGCGGTGACCGGCATAGCGGGACCCGGCGGCGGATCGGCGGAAAAACCCGTCGGGCTGGTGCATCTGGCGGCGAAAAGCCGTTCGGGCAAAGTCCAGCATCGGGAAATGCGCTACGGCGATATCGGCCGCACCGAGGTCAGGCTGGCGACCGTCAGAACCGCGCTGGAAATGCTGGCCGAGGTGGCCGCTCAAGCGTAGATCTTGTCGGCCCGCTTTTCGAAGGCTTCGGCGAACATGCGGAAGGCGCGGTCGAACATCGAGCCCATCAGGGCGCCGAGGATCATGCTCTTGAACTCGTAATCGATGTAGAAATGCACGACGCACCCCTCTGGGCCGGCATTCGGCGAGCCGGCTGCCGCCGGCTCGAAGCTCCAGCGGTTGTCGAGATACTTGAACGGCCCCTCGATATATTTCACGTCGATGATCCGCTCGGCCGGATTGAGCAGGACCTGGGTGGTGAAGGTCTCGCGGATTGCCTTGTAGCCGACGGTCATGTCGGCCACGAGCAGCGTCTTGCCGTCGCGTTCCTTGGAGGAGCGCACGGCCAGCGCTTCGCAGAGCGGCAGGAATTGCGGATATTTTTCGACATCGGCGACAAGCGCGTACATCTTTTCGGCGCTGTGCTTCACGGGACGGCGGATTTCGAACTTTGGCATGTTCCCGAGTTAAGCGCCCGCTCCGATAAGATCAAGAAGATCGCGCATTTCGCGACGGGATTTCAACACCAGAACCGGCTTGCCGATCGCGTGTGCCGTCAACCCGGCAGCCACGCGCGGGCCATAGACCTTCTCCCAGGTCCAGACGAAGCGGAAGAAATCGAGATCGATCTTCTCCAGACAACCGGGCGCCATTTCCGGACGGGTGCCTCCCCTGTTCCTCATCCAGCGGCTCAGAATTCCCCAGACGCACAGCCAGCGCGGCATGCGCACCCAGATGACCAGATCGCTGCGTGGCACGCGAATATCGAACGTGGAGGTATTGGTGCCATCCATGATCCAGCGTTCGCCGGCGGCCAGCTCGACGATGAGGCGATGCTGTCCGGGTTTGTCCCGCTGCACCCAGCCCGGCAACCAGAGCACATCGCGGTCGATCGAGATGTAGTTGAGCTCGAAACGACCGGCGACCTTCTGGGCCAGCGTCGATTTGCCACCGCCGGAACAGCCGATGACCAGAATTCTGTCGGCATTGGAGACCTTGTCTGCTGCCTCGGCAATTCCCACGTAACGGATCGCATTCACGCCAGATTCCATATCCATGATGATCTCCCGTGAATCAGGCTCGCTGCATCGTGATTGGCGGTAGACGCCGATGATGACAGGAGGATTTCAATGTCGGGCAGACGGCGCTATAGAGGTCGCCGAATGCGATTGTGACGGAGCTTTGACACGGATGTCAGAGTGACGGGTTCAACCATCGGTCATTTGTCGATGTCAGATGGCATTCAGATTGATAAGATGTAATGTAGGATTCATCCGGTTGTAGTGATCCAGAGTCGCAAGCCAGCGTACAATGGCATAATCAACCGATAGCAGACCGGGCGCACCCGAAAGAAGCATCCATGGACGATTTCTCGCAGATGATAAAGCTGCTCGAATCCGCAAAGCAGCTTGCAGACATGAACCAGCTTCCCATGCTGGTCTATCTTATTGAAATGGCGAAGAGCGAAGCACGCGGACATCGTTTCACGCTGCGCGAACGCCGACGCGGCCAAGACAAGCACGAAAAGGTTCAGGCAGCCGAATAAGGCTTACGACCGGCTCGCCGCCCTACTCGGCGGCGGCCAGGACTTTCCTCTCGCGTGCAGCCCTGAGGCGAGCGAAATCATCCCCGGCGTGATGCGAAGACCGGGTCAGCGGGCTCGAAGACACCATCAGGAAACCCTTGGCATAGGCCACCGTCTCGTAGGACTTGAACTCCTCGGGCGTGACGAAGCTTTCTACCTTGTGGTGCTTGCGGGTCGGCTGCAGATACTGGCCGATCGTCAGGAAATCGACGTCGGCAGTGCGCAGGTCGTCCATCAGCTGCAGCACTTCGTTGCGCTCCTCGCCGAGCCCCACCATGATGCCCGACTTGGTGAACATGGTCGGATCCAGCTCCTTGACCCGCTGCAGCAGCCGGACGGAGTGGAAATAACGGGCGCCGGGACGCACCGTCAGGTAATTGCCGGGGACGGTTTCCATATTGTGATTGAAGACATCCGGCTTGGCGGCGACGACGCGCTCCAGCGCGCCGGGCTTCTTGAGGAAGTCGGGCGTCAGGATCTCGATGGTCGTTGCCGGCGACGCGGCACGGATCGCCCAGATCACCTTCTCGAAATGCTCGGCGCCGCCGTCGGCCAGGTCATCGCGGTCGACGGACGTGATGACCACGTGGGACAGGCCCATCTGCTTGACGGCCTTGGCGACGTTTTCGGGCTCTTCCATATCCAGCGCGTTCGGCTTGCCGGTCGCGACATTGCAGAAGGCGCAGGCGCGGGTGCAGATCTCGCCCATGATCATGAAGGTGGCGTGCTTCTTGTCCCAGCACTCGCCGATATTGGGGCAGCCCGCTTCCTCGCAGACCGTCACCAGCTTGTTTTCCTTCACGATTGCGCGGGTTTCCTGATATCCCCTGGAAACCGGAGCCCGGACGCGGATCCACTCGGGCTTGCGCATGACTTCCTGGTCCGGCCGGTGGGCCTTTTCCGGATGACGGACGCGCTTTTCATCGCCGGATGCGATCGTGTCGAGAATGGTGACCATAAGAACCTGCTTTCAACCGCCTGTATCGCGGGGTTCGTCAGCGCCTGACGAGTTTGGCAAGAAATAGCAAAATGCAGGAGCCGATGAAACCTGCAACCAGGTAACCCAGCCATCCGTCTGCGACATGGATGTTGAACCTGTTGAAGATGCCATTGGCGAGAACCGCGCCGACGATGCCGATGACGATGTTCATGAAAATGCCGAAGCGGACATCCATCAGCTTGCCGGCAAGCCAACCCGCCAGGCCACCGATGATGATCGCCGCAATCCAACCTACCTGCATGCTACGCTCCCGTTCCAGAGACACTCATATGGGCGGCGCCCCGCCGTGGAACAATCCCCGGCAGGGCGATCTCGTCAGGCATTCAGCGCCCGGCCGTAGGCGTCGAGCACGCTTTCCTTCATCGTCTCGGAAATGGTCGGATGCGGGAAGATGGTGTGCATCAATTCCTCTTCCGTCGTCTCCAGGTTCATGGCGACGACGAAGCCCTGGATCAGTTCGGTGACTTCGGCACCGACCATGTGGGCGCCGATCAGTTCGCCGGTCTTTTTGTCGAAGATGGTCTTGACGAGGCCCTGGTCCTCGCCGAGCGCGATCGCCTTGCCGTTGGCGACGAACGGAAAGCGGCCGACGCGGATGTCGCGGCCTTCGGCCTTGGCCTTGGCTTCGGTCAGGCCGACAGAGGCGACCTGCGGGTTGCAGTAGGTGCAGCCGGGGATCTTCAGCTTGTCTATCGGATGGACGTTCGGCAGGCCGGCGATCTTTTCGACGCAGATGACCGCTTCATGCTCGGCCTTGTGGGCGAGCAGCGGCGGACCGGCGACGTCGCCGATCGCATAGAGGCCGGGCACGTTGGTCTTGCCGTAACCGTCGATCACGATGAAGCCGCGGTCGGTCTTCACGCCGACTGCCTCAAGGCCGATGCCTTCGATATTGGCCTGGACGCCGACGGCCGAGATCATCCGGTCGGCGGTGATCTCCTGCGTCTTGCCGTCCTTGAGCTCGATCGTCGCAGTGACCGAGTTGGCGCCCTTCACAACCTTGGCAACCTTGGCCTCGAGCAGGATCTTCATGCCCTGGCGCTCGAACTGCTTCTTGGCAAGCGCCGAGATGTCCGCATCCTCGACCGGCATGACCTGGCTCATGATCTCGACGACGGTGACCTCGACGCCCATGGTGCGGTAGAAGCTTGCAAATTCGATGCCGATGGCGCCCGAGCCCATGACCAGCAGCGACTTCGGCATCTCTTCCGGCTTCATTGCCTCGAAATAGGTCCAGATCAGCTTGCCGTCCGGCTCGATGCCCGGCAGCGCGCGCGGACGGGCGCCTGTCGCGATGATGATGTGCTTGGCGGTATAGGTGCCCTCGCCGAGCGTATTCTTCGGGATAGGACCGATCGGCTCGACCGGCTTCTTGGTGGTCTTGGAGACGACGATCTCGCCGGGTTTCGAAAGCTTCGCCTCGCCCCAGATGATGTCGACCTTGTTCTTCTTGAAGAGGAAGCCGACGCCGTTGTTCATGCGGTGGGCGATGCCGCGCGAGCGGTCGACGATCGCCTTGACGTCCGGCTTGATCGTGCCTTCCAGCGTCAGACCGTAGTCCTTGGCGTGGGTTGCGGTGTGCATCACGTCGGCCGAGCGCAGCAGCGCCTTGGTCGGAATGCAGCCCCAGTTGGAGCAGATGCCCGCGAGATGCTCGCGTTCGACGACGGCGACCTTCAGCCCGAGCTGGGAGGCCCGGATGGCGGCGATATAACCGCCGGGACCGGAACCGATGACGATGACGTCGTAGGATTGAGCCATTGCTTTCCTGCCTTCTCATTGGGGGCCTGCTCCAAGCGGCCCGCCTCGGGAAATCTTGTTCTAGAGACCGAGCATCATCCGGACGATCGGCTCAAGGCCGCGTCCGATCGCGCGGGTATTTTCTGCATCGAGATGTACGCCGTCGATCGGCGTCGTTCTGGCGACCGAACCCGCATCGAAGAAACCGCAGCCGAGGTCGTCGGCAAGGTCCCGATAAAGCGATGCGAGCATCGAAGACTGCTCGATGCCGCCCTTGAAGATCGCCGAAAAAATCGGGTCGGCGGTCTCGCAGAGCGGCGGCGGCGAAACGATCAGGATATCCGGCGCGTCGTAGTCGAACGAATATTCGTGGTGACGGATCAGCCCCACCAGACGCTGAATGCCGGCACGCGCCGCATGGGCAGTGCCGGCGATCATCGGCTTCATGTCGTTGGTGCCGAGCATGATGATCACCAGATCGAGCGGCATGTGGGTATGCAGCACAGTCGGCAGGTTCGTGACGCCGTTGCGGTCACAGTCGGCGAGGTGATCGGCGTAACCCGTCGTGCGGCCGTTCAGCCCCTCGGCGATGACGGTGACGCCAGACCCGAGCGCAGTCCCGAGGACGCTCGACCAACGGTCCTCGAACGCATGCCGGCCCGGCCCTTCAGGATCGAAACCCCAGGTGAGCGAGTCGCCGAAGCACAGAACGGTTTTCATGGAAGCACCTCCGATACCCCTCCCTCGCGGACACCCTCCCCGCAAGGGGGAGGGAGAACACGATTACACCAGCATCGCCATCGGGTTTTCGATGTAGCGCTTGAAGGCGGACGCGAGTTCCGCACCGAGCGCGCCGTCGATGACGCGGTGGTCGAAGGCGAAAGTTGCGGTCATGACCGTGCCCACCTTGATTTCACCGTTCTTGACGATCGGCTTCTCGACGCCTGCGCCGATCGAGACGATCGAGGCCTGCGGCAGGTTGACGATCGAGGTGAAGTTGGAGACGCCGAACATGCCAAGGTTGGACACGGATGTCGTGCCGCCCTGATATTCTTCCGGCTTCAGCTTCTTGTCGCGGGCGCGTCTCGCAAGATCCTTCACCTCGTTGGAGATGACGGACAGCGTCTTCGTTTCGGCCTTGCGGACGATCGGGGTGATCAGCCCGTCCGGGATGGATACGGCCACGCCGACGTCTGCATGCTTGTGCAGCACGCGGGCCGTCGAGGTCCAGGAAGCATTGGCCATTGGGACATCGCGCAGAGCGAGCGCCATCGCCTTGATGATGAAGTCGTTGACCGACAGCTTGAAGGCGGGAACATCGCCCTTGTCGGTCTTCTTCATCGGCGAAGACTTGTTGATTTCGGCGCGCAGCTTCATCAGCGCGTCGAGCTCGCAATCCATCGAGACGAAGTAGGACGGAACAGTCTGGCTCGACTCGGTGAGGCGCGAGGCGATCGTTTTGCGCATGCCGTCATGCGGCAGAAGCTCGTACGAACCCTCGGGGAAAAGCTTCAGGACGGTATCGTCCGCCGGACCCTTGGCCATGGCCGGAGCCGGTGCGCCGGCAGTCTGCTGAGCTGCAGCCGGAGCAGCCTTTGCGCCGCCGGAGGCAACTGCCTTTTCGATATCGGCCTTGACGACACGGCCGTGCGGGCCGGAGCCGGAAACGGCCGAAAGATCGAGGCCGGCTTCCTTTGCGAGGCGACGGGCGAGTGGAGACGAGAAGGTCTTTGCGCCGGACGACGATGCCGGGGCAGCAGCCGGAGCCGGTGTCGCGACAGCAGGCG
>NZ_JALBGW010000185.1:0-8665 GCF_023006485.1 Neorhizobium sp. BETTINA12A | reverse complement strand
CGTGCCGGGCGTCGGCGCCATCATCGCCGTGGCATCCGGCAAGGGCGGCGTCGGCAAGTCGACCACGGCGGTCAATCTCGCGCTTGGGCTTCAGGCGAATGGCCTGCGCGTCGGCATTCTCGATGCCGATATCTATGGTCCTTCCGTGCCGCGCCTCCTGAAGATCACCGGCCGGCCGCAGCAGATCGAAAACCGCATCATCAAGCCGATGGAGAATTATGGGCTGAAGGCCATGTCGATGGGTTTCCTCGTCGACGAGGAGACGGCGATGATCTGGCGCGGGCCGATGGTGCAGTCGGCGCTGCTGCAGATGCTGCGCGAAGTCGCCTGGGGCGACCTCGACGTGCTCGTCGTCGACATGCCGCCGGGCACCGGCGACGTGCAGCTCACCATGGCCCAGCAGGTGCCGCTGGCCGGCGCGGTGATCGTTTCGACGCCGCAGGATTTGGCGCTCCTCGACGCACGCAAGGGCATCGCCATGTTCCGCAAGGTCGAGGTGCCGCTGCTCGGCATCGTCGAGAATATGAGCTATTTCCTCGCACCGGATACCGGCAAGCGTTACGATATCTTCGGTCACGGCGGGGCCAGGGCCGAGGCAGAGCGGATCGGCGTGCCATTCCTTGGCGAGGTTCCGCTGACGATCGACATCCGGGAACGCTCCGACGCCGGCACTCCGGTCGTGGCCTCCGATCCGCAAGGTGCCTCGGCCAAGATCTACCGGGAGATTGCCGCCAGGGTATGGGCCGAACTCGGCGGCCTCACTCCCCGACAGGCGCCGGCAATCGTTTTCGAATAAATATGCCGCGGCATTTTGGAATACCTCCCTGCCGCTGGTGGGGAGGCACTTTCGTGGGCGTTTCCGGTCAAGGCTTTGATGTAGGCCGCGAATCGTCTTGTTACTGAAGGCCCCTTGAACATATTCGGCCGGAGAGTCATGTTGCGGCGCCCACTGCGGGATTTGTACGGCTCTTGATTTTGACGGCGGCTGTCTCTATAGGCCCGTCCCGCCGGGGGCCGGCTGGCGGTCCCGGAACCAGGGAACCGGCAAGCCCGCTTCTCGTTCAAGGCCGACGAACTTCGGCCGGAGACCACGATTGATCAATGCCTATAGCGCCACTGGCTCGATGAAGACGCTTGCACCGGCCGAGGCGTTGCGACAGCTTGCCGACGATATCGTCTGGATCGATCTGATCGAACCGACGCCGCAGGAAGACGCCTATGTCGAAAGTCTCCTCGGAATTCAGGTTCCGACCCGCGACGACCTGAAGGACATCGAACCCTCGAGCCGCCTTTATATCGAGAAGGATTCCGTGTTCATGACCGCGTCGCTCGTCTGGCGCGCCGACGGCAAGGATCCGCAGCTCACCGACATCGCCTTCATCCTGTCCGGCAACCGGCTGATCACCGTGCGTTATGCCGAGCCGAAAAGCTTCCAGCTGTTCATCGCCGGCCTCAGCCGCCTCCCGGAGGCCGGGCGCGATGGTGCTACGCTTTTGGCAAAACTTCTCGAAACCATTGCCGATCGCACCGCGGAAATTCTCGAGCAGACCGTCGATCGCGTCGATGCACTGTCGACGGATATCTTCCGTGATCGCGGCAAGCGCCGGCCGCCGCAATTCCTGGAGCGTAAGCTTGCCGACATCGCCGAATACCATCGGCTGATCAGCAAGGTGCGCGACAGCCTCGGCTCGCTTGCCAGGCTATTGACCTTCCTGATGAACGTGCCATTGATCAGCCAGGACAAGAGCGACGACAACCTCTGTCGCACGGTGGCGCGGGATGTCGATTCGCTTTCGGAACATGCCTCTTATATCGCCGGCAACATCGCCTTTCTGCTGGACGCCTCGCTCGGCCTCATCAATGTCGAGCAGAACTCCATCATCAAGATATTCTCCATTGCGTCGGTCGTGTTCTTGCCGCCGACACTTGTTGCCTCCATCTATGGCATGAACTTTCATTTCATGCCGGAACTCGACTGGCATCTCGGATATCCGCTCGCGATCCTTGCGATGCTCATGTCCGCCATCATCCCCTTTTTCTTCTTTCGCTGGAAAGGCTGGCTTTAGGCCGGATATCCCATGGGTCACCCCGCTGAACATCACGCTGCCGAGAAAACCAAGGTCCAGGGCCTTTTTGCGCTCGCACTCGGCTCCGTCGGCGTCGTCTACGGCGACATCGGCACGAGCCCGCTTTATGCCTTTCGCGAAGCTCTGAAGCCGATTGCCCAAGACGGCGTCACCGAGCTTGAGGTCATCGGCCTCATCTCGCTGATGATCTGGACGCTGACGATCATCGTCACGTTCAAATACGTGCTCTTCCTGCTGCGCGCCGACAACGACGGCGAAGGCGGCACGCTTTCGCTGCTGGCACTTCTGACCAAGTCCGCCAACGGTCACAGGGCGCTGCTGATGCTGCTCGGCCTGATCGGCGCAGCACTCTTCCTCGGCGACGCGATGATCACCCCGGCGCTGTCGGTTCTGTCTGCAGTGGAAGGCCTGAAGCTGGTGGCGCCGTCGATGAGCCGCGCCGTGCTGCCGATCTCGGTCGGCATCCTGATCGGGCTTTTCGCCATCCAGTCGAAGGGGACAGGTCTGGTCTCCCGTTTCTTCGGGCCGATCACCGCCGTCTGGTTCATTGTCATCGGTGCCGGCGGCATCGCCCATATTTCGGATGACTATAGCATTCTGGCGGCTTTCAATCCGCTCTATGCGGTCGAATTCATGCTCAACGAGAACTTCGTGGGCATCGTCGTTCTCGGCGCAGTCTTCCTGACGGTGACGGGCGCCGAAGCGCTTTATGCCGATCTTGGCCATTTCGGCCGCCGGCCGATCCAGTGGGCCTGGTTCACGCTTGTCTTCCCGGCGCTGACCTTGAACTATCTGGGGCAGGGCGCTCTGGTGCTGAAGCATCCGGAGGCGATGTCCGACCCGTTCTACCTGATGTTCCCGCAATGGGCGCTGCTGCCGGTCGTTATTCTCGCGACCGCCGCAACCATCATCGCCAGCCAGGCGGTGATCACCGGCGCCTTCTCGCTGGTCCGCCAGGGTATCCATCTCGGTTACCTGCCGCGCATGCAGATCCAGTTCACCTCAGAGACCAATACCGGGCAGATCTTCCTGCCGTCGGTCAATACCCTGCTTCTGGTCGGCGTCATCGCGCTGGTTCTGGGTTTCGAAAGCTCGGATTCGCTCGCCACCGCCTACGGTATCTCGGTGACCGGCGCCATGGTCGTCACCACCCTGATGGCGTTCGAGTTCGTCCGGATAAAGTGGAAATGGCCGCAGACCTTCGCGATCTGTATTCTGGCCCCGCTTCTTGCCCTGGAACTGGTCTTCCTCGGCGCCAACCTGTTGAAGATCCACGACGGCGGCTGGGTGCCGGTGATGATGGCGATCATCTTCACGATCGTCATGTGGACCTGGAAGCGCGGCACCGCGATTCTGTTCGAAAAGACCCGTCGCATCGACGTGCCGCTCGAGACCTTCATTCCGATGGTCGAGAAGAAGAGCGATCATGCGCCGGTCTCCGTGCCCGGCGTCGCGATCTTTCTGACCAGCGATCCGGAAACCGCGCCGGCCGCCTTGCTGCACAACATCAAGCACAACCACGTCCTGCACGAAAAGAACGTCGTGCTCACCATCATCACGGTCAACAAGCCGCGTGTCTCGCTCGAGGAGCGGTTCAAGATCGAAAAGCTGTCGGACCGCTTCACGCTGATCGAACTGCGCTTCGGCTTCATGCAGTCCCATAATGTCTCGCAGGCGCTTGCCTATCTGCGCAAGACCGGCTTCAAGTTCGACATCATGTCGACCTCCTTCTATCTCGGCCGCCGCAAGCTGGTGCCGGATGCCGCTTCCGGCATGCCCATGTGGCAGGACCGGTTGTTCATCGCCATGGCCAATACCGCGACCGACCCGTCCGACTATTTCCATCTGCCCGCCAACCGCGTCGTCGAACTCGGCTCGCATGTGATCATCTGAGGCGCGGCATTTGGCGTGCCCTTCGCTGACATTGATGTGAATGTGCTAATTCAGGCCGGGTACCGGGCTTTTCGGCTGCCGGCGTTAACCGCTCATCAAGGTTAATGATTGATCTTCATCGGGTTCTTGTTGCCCTGTGGAGTTTAAGGTTTTGCGTTCGAAGAGCGTTTTGCGTCGCAGGTCCTCATCCGGACTGAGTGGATGGACTTCCCCGGCCGTCTTCGGCCTTGCCTGCTGGCTGATCTTTCCGTCCGCCCCGGCTCACGGCGATCTCGCCGATCTTCTGACCGGTTTCGATGGCGCCGAACAATGGCGCATGGTGCTGACCGATTCGCCGGCGGGCTCCATCCATCAGGCCTCGCTCGCTTTTCCCGGCGTCAAGAATGCCGTCTCCGGTAATGCCGGCCTTGAACTTCCCGATGGCCGCAAGATAGCTCTTGTTGACGAAAAACAGTCCTCCGATCCGCGCCCGGATGAAGACCGCGTCAACCGTGCCGCCAAGAAGGGCCGCATCGTCAGCGTCGAGCCCATGCAGCCGCCTAGGGCCTTTTCCGCCGGCTCCGTGCTGCAGCGTTCGAGTGCGCTCACTTCGCCCATCGAAGAGAAGGACGCGATGACAGCCTTCTTGAAGGCCGGCAAGAATGACGCTCCGGTAGAGCTCGCGTCCTTCTATTTCCGCAAGGATGAACCGAGGCGGGCAGAAGACGAGCTCATGCCGATGATCGCCAGCCTCATCAACAATCCGAATGCTGACGTGCTGGCCGCCGCCTATGCGCCGGCGGAACCCGATTTCGCCAAACAGTCACCGTTCGACGCCATTCTGACTGACAAGAAAAAGCCCGGCCGGTTCATCCCGCCGATCAGCGCCGATGACCATGCCTGGGCCGCAACCCCGCTGCCGCCCGATTCCTTCTCGGCCAAGCAGCAGCAATGCCTCTCATCCGGTATCTATTTCGAGTCGCGCGGCGAATCCGCCCGCGGCCAGGCCGCGGTCGCGCAGGTCATCCTCAACCGGGTGCGCAATCCGGCCTATCCGAAGACGATCTGCGACGTCGTCTACCAGAACGAGGACTGGCGCAACCGCTGCCAGTTCTCCTTTGCCTGCGACAATATCAAGGACCGTATCCGCTCAGAATATCATTGGACGATGGCCCGTGAAGTGGCGATGGCCGTGACCGCCGGCAAGATCTGGCTGCCGGAAGTCGGTTCCGCCACCCATTATCATGCGGTCTATGTCCACCCGGACTGGGCGCGCACGATGAAGAAGGTCGGCCGCATCGGCCTGCACGTCTTCTATCGTACCTATGGCGGCGGCTGGAGCTGAGCCGCTCCCTATCGCCGCAACAGGCAGCGATTCCCGCGGCAGTTTTACCCGACTTCGGTTGTATCGGTTTTAACCGGTTGAATTTGCTTGGTTAATTTACCTAGAACGAAGAACCTTGGACGCCTTGACTATAGGGGCGGGCAAAACTATGTTGCGCGCGACTTGAAAACGGGCCGGATGGCGCGAAATCCCTCGCTAACTGCAGTTTTTTGCGGTTGGAAAGCATAAAACCGGTTGTGCCGGAAGCAGAAATAGGGGAGGACGCACATGACGGATCACCGCGACGATGGTCTGGAAGAGCGCCGGAAGCGCTTGTCCGCGGAACTTGCGGACAGGAAGGCTGACGACGCGGCAGAGGCGAAGAGGGACGCGCAATCCGAGGAAAGCCGAAAAGGCATGGCCTTGGGCTTCAAGCTTTCCTCCGAGTTCATCTCCGCAGTCGCGGTGGGGGCTATTCTGGGCTTTTTGCTCGACCGTTTTGCCGGCACCGCGCCGTGGGGGATGATTGTTCTTCTTCTCCTCGGGTTCTGTGCCGGTGTGTTGAATGTGCTTCGCTCCGTGGGAAAGGTGGCTCCGTCGCCGCTTATCACCGGGCAAAGCGGCAAGGATGAGAAGGGAAACGGTGGCCGCTGAGGCTCTGCTTCCTGAATGAAAATTGGGCCGACCTGGCGCGGCTAAGGACAAGAGGTAGACGGTGGCAAACGATCCGATCCATCAGTTCCAGATCAGCAAGATCGTTCCGATCCAGATCGGCGGCATCGACTTCTCCTTTACCAATGCGTCTCTGTTCATGGTCGCCACCGTCGCCTGCGCCGCCGGCTTCCTGTATTTCGCCACTTCGCAGCGCGGCCTGATCCCCGGCCGGGCGCAGTCGGTCGCGGAAATGTCCTATGAGTTCATCGCCGGCATGCTGCGCGAAGGCGCCGGCAGCAGCGGCATGAAGTTCTTCCCGCTGGTCTTCTCGCTGTTCATGTTCGTGCTGACCGCCAACCTGCTCGGCATGTTCCCGTATTTCTACACCATCACCAGCCAGATCATCGTCACCTTTGCGCTGGCGCTGCTGGTCATCGGCACCGTCATCGTCTACGGCTTCTACAAGCACGGACTGCACTTCCTGCAGCTCTTCGTGCCGAGCGGCATTCCCGGCCTGCTGATCCCGCTGGTCGTCGCCATCGAAGTCATTTCGTTCCTGTCCCGTCCGATCTCGCTGTCCGTTCGTTTGTTTGCGAACATGCTGGCCGGCCATATCACGCTCAAAGTGTTCGCAGGCTTCGTCGCCTCGCTCGGAACCATGGGCGCACTGGGCGTCGGCGGCGCAGTCCTGCCTCTCATCATGACGGTCGCCCTGACCGGTCTCGAATTCCTCGTCGCCTTCCTCCAGGCTTACGTCTTTGCGGTGCTGACTTGCATGTACCTCAACGATGCGATCCATCCCGGCGGGCACTAAGGATAACCGACATTGGCGTCCTGAGGCGTCAGTCATCAGCCGCAACAACCATTTCGAAGGAGTTTCTCATGGAAGCGGAAGCAGCAAAGTTCATCGGTGCAGGCCTGGCTTGCTTTGGCATGGCCGGCACGGCTCTTGGCCTTGGCAACATCTTCGGCAGCTACCTGTCGGGCGCTCTGCGCAACCCGTCCGCCGCTGACAGCCAGTTCGGCCGTCTGGTATTCGGCTTCGCCGTTACGGAAGCTCTGGGCATCTTCTCGCTGCTCATCGCTCTCCTGCTCCTGTACGCAGTCTAAGATCTGTCCAGGAAATATCGGATCGCGGCCGCTTCTCAAACAGCGCGCCGTGATCCTTCGCATTTGGAATACACCTGGAGGTGATGATGTTCGTGACCTCGGCATATGCGCAAACCGCGCCGGCCGCTACTGATCCGCATGCCGCGCCTGCTGGCGAAGCGCATACCGAAACCGGCGCTGCCCATGGCGGCGGCGTCTTTCCGCCGTTCGACGCGACCCATTTTTCGTCGCAGCTGCTCTGGCTCGTCATCACCTTCGGCCTCTTCTATCTTTTGATGAAGAAGGTCATCGTTCCCCGCGTCGGCGGCATTCTCGAACACCGCCACGACCGGATCGCTCAGGACCTCGACGAGGCCGCCCGCCTGAAGGCGGAAGCGGACGCTGCCGTCGAGACCTATGAAAAGGAACTGGCAGCTGCCCGTTCCAAGGGACACAAGATTGCCGAAACCGCTCGCGAGGCCGCCAAGACCAAGGCAGCCGCCGACCGCACCGCGATCGAGGCCGAACTTGCCGGCAAGCTCGCTGCTGCCGAAACCCGCATCGGCGAAATCAAGGCAAAAGCTTTTGCCGAAGTCGGCCAGATTGCCGAAGACACCGCCACCGCCATCGTCGATCAGCTGATCGGCGCCAAGGCGAGCGGCGACGACATCAAGGCTGCAGTCGCAGCCGCGAAGACGGAGGCCTGACCCGATGGCATTCGATGCAACATTTTTCGCATTCGTCGGCCTCGTTCTCTTCCTGGCCCTGGTCGTTTACCTGAAAGTGCCGGGCATGATGGCGAAGTCGCTCGACGAGCGCGCCGCCAACATCAGCAAGGAACTCGACGAAGCCAAGCGTCTGCGCGAGGAAGCGCAAACCCTGCTCGCCGAATACCAGCGCAAGCGCAAGGAAGCCGAAGCGGAAGCCGCACAGATCGTGGCTGTCGCCGAGCGTGAAGCAGCGGCCCTGACCGAGGAAGCTCGCCAGAAGACCGACGAATTCGTCACTCGCCGCAACGCGCTTTCCGAACAGAAGATCAAGCAGGCGGAAGCCGAAGCGATCGGCGCCGTACGCGCTGCCGCAGTCGACCTCGCCATCGCCGCTGCCCAGAGCGTTATCGCCCGCAAGGCCGATGCCTCCACCCAGGACACGCTCTTCAAGGACGCCGTTGGCAAGGTGCAGTCGCGATTGAACTGATTTCAGTCACATAAGACTTCCAAAAGGCCGGGCGAAAAACCCGGCCTTTTTTTGTTTTTGGGGAATGAACGAAGGGCCTGCCGCGCATCAAGTCTCCGACAGCTCGTCCTTCTTCAGTGGCCGAAAGCTCATCCGGTGCAGCGAGCACGGCCCATGCGCCTCTATACCGGCGCGGTGCTGCGCCGTCCCGTAACCGACGTGATTGGCAAACCCGTAAGCCGGGAAAACCAGGTGGGCGCGGGTCATCATCCGGTCGCGGGTGACCTTTGCGATGATCGAGGCCGCGGCAATCGACACGGAGCGGGCATCGCCCTTGATGACCGCCTTGCCGGGGCAGCAGAGGCCCTGCGGCACATCGCGGCCGTCGGCGAGCACATAGGCCGGGGTGACGGCAAGCCCCGCCACGGCGCGGCGCATGGCATCGTGGCTGGCGCGCAGGATG
>NZ_JALBGW010000184.1:0-8676 GCF_023006485.1 Neorhizobium sp. BETTINA12A | reverse complement strand
GCAAGCGTCGCCTTGCCGCGATAGCCCAGGAGCGCGCCTCCTGGACCGCCCGGGCGGCAAGCGCCGCCGACCATATCGAGAGCCTCAGAGAACGTGAGGAAGAGGCCCGCGAAGAGATCGCCGATCTCGAAGCCGCGCCCGAGGAATTCGACGACAAACGCCGAGCGCTGCTGACCGAACTCCAGAAGGCGGAGGAGGCCCGCCGCGCGGCCGGCGATCGGCTGGCCGAGGCGGAAACCTATCAGCGCGAAGCCGACCGGATCGCCGTCGTTGCCTTGTCCGAACTCGCCGAATCGCGGGAGAAGCGCGGCCGTGCCGAGGAGCGCCTGGTCTCGGCGGCGGAAAAACGTCACGAGAGCGAGGCGCGGATCCGCGAAACGCTCAATGTCCCGCCGCACGAGGTCCTGCGGTTGGCAGGCCTGAAGCCCGACGGCGCGCTGCCCGATATCCGTGAGATCGAGCGCGAGGTCGATCGCCTGCGCATGGAGCGGGAACGGCTTGGCGCCGTCAACCTGCGCGCCGACGAAGAGCAGAAGGAGCTTTCCGACAAGCTCGACAACCTGATGCGCGAGCGCGCCGACGTGATCGACGCCATCCGCAAGCTGCGCGGCGCAATCCAGAGCCTCAACCGCGAGGGCCGCGAACGGCTGCTCGCCGCCTTCGACGTGGTCAACGAGCAGTTCCAGCGGCTCTTCACCCATCTCTTCGGCGGCGGCACGGCGGAGCTGCAACTGATCGAATCGGACGATCCGCTCGAGGCGGGGCTGGAAATTCTCGCCCGCCCGCCCGGCAAGAAGCCGCAGACCATGACGTTATTGTCTGGCGGCGAGCAGGCGCTGACGGCGATGGCGCTGATCTTCGCCGTCTTCCTCACCAATCCGGCGCCCATCTGCGTGCTGGACGAGGTGGATGCGCCGCTGGACGACCACAATGTGGAACGTTATTGCAATCTGATGGACGAGATGGCGGCCTCCACCGAAACCCGCTTCATCATCATTACCCACAATCCCATCACCATGGCCCGCATGAACCGTCTTTTCGGCGTGACAATGGGCGAACAGGGCGTTTCCCAGCTCGTTTCCGTCGATCTCCAGACCGCGGAACTGCTGCGCGAGGCGAGCTGAGCGGGTCCGGTTGAGGCGGGTTGATCGTTCCGTCGCACATGATTTTTGCCAGTCATTGACGAGGATCAATTTTCAACTTTATGTCTCCGGTATAAATTTACCTGCATCTACGTAGAATCACCCATATGGGGGATGTAATTTTCGGATTATTGTTGTTTTGTTGACTGTGGAATTGGAACGCGCCTGAGCGTCCATACGCTTCGCAGTCCGACTTGAAAGTTTCCCACCCCCCGTCCGGGTTTCCTGTCCTGGGCGGAAAGCTTTGCGGGGCCGCCTGTGATCCGGCCCCGCAAAGCTTTGTTTTTAAGCGCTCCCAAGCCCGTTTCGGAACCGCATGTGACCGCTTTTGTTGCGGCGCAACATAATCCTGCCCATATCCGTTTCCAAACCGTCATAAAACTTGTAGTTATGCGTAAAAGACTGCGACGGGTGGAGAGCAGCAATGTCGAAATGGGTCTATCGCTTCGGCGGCGGCGAGGCGGAGGGCCGCGCCGCGGATGTCGAGCGGCTGGGCGGCAAGGGCGCCAATCTCGCCGAGATGGCAAGCCTCGGCCTGCCCGTTCCTCCGGGACTGACCATCGTCGCCGATGCCTGCGTTTTCTATTTCAACAACAACAGAACCATTCCCGATGACCTGAAGACGCAGGTCCTCGAAGGGATAACCGTCATCGAAGGCCAGACCGGACGCGTCTTCGGCGGCAAGGTCAAGCCTCTGCTGCTGTCGGTGCGCTCCGGCGCCCGCGCCTCGATGCCGGGCATGATGGACACCGTCCTCAACCTCGGCCTCAACGACGAGACCGTGCAGGCGCTCGGGCACGATGCCGGCGATGCGCGCTTTGCCTGGGACAGTTACCGCCGCTTCATCCAGATGTATGCGGATGTGGTCATGGGCCTCGACCACGAGATCTTCGAGGAGATCCTGGAAGACGAAAAAGCCCGCCTCGGCCACGATTACGACACCGATCTTTCGGCGGTCGAGTGGCAGCATATCGTCAGCCTCTACAAGAGGATGATCGAGGACGAGCTGGACACCAGCTTCCCGCAGGATCCGCATGTGCAGCTCTGGGGCGCCATCCGCGCCGTCTTTTCGAGCTGGATGAACCCGCGCGCCGTGACCTACCGCATGCTCCACCGCATTCCGGAGGAATGGGGCACGGCGGTCAACGTCCAGACCATGGTGTTCGGCAATCTCGGCTCGTCGTCTGCGACCGGCGTCGCCTTCACCCGCAACCCCTCGACCGGCGAACGGGAGCTCTACGGCGAATTTCTGGTCAATGCCCAAGGCGAGGATGTCGTCGCCGGCATCCGCACGCCGCAATCGATCACCGAAGAGGGGCGTATCGCCTCCGGCTCGGAAAAGCCGTCGATGGAAAAGCTGATGCCGGAGGCGTTTGCCGCATTCAAGGCGATTTGCGACCGGCTGGAAATCCATTACCGCGACATGCAGGACCTCGAATTCACCATCGAGCGCGGCAAGCTGTGGATGTTGCAGACACGTTCCGGCAAGCGCACCACCCGCGCGGCGATGAAGATCGCCGTCGACATGGTGGAGGAAGGCGTCATTACCGAGGAAGAGGCCGTCTGCCGCATCGAGCCGCCCTCGCTCGACCAGCTTCTCCACCCGACCATCGATCCGCGCGTCGAGCGCCACGTGGTCGGTTCCGGCCTGCCCGCTTCCCCCGGCGCTGCGACCGGCGAGATCGTCTTTACCGCCGAGGAGGCGGTCGAGGCGGAGCACGAGGGCCGCAAGGTCATCCTGGTGCGCATCGAAACGAGCCCGGAAGACATCCACGGCATGCACGCCGCTGAAGGCATCCTGACCACCCGCGGCGGCATGACCAGCCATGCGGCCGTCGTTGCCCGCGGCATGGGTATTCCCTGCGTCGTCGGTGCTGGCTCGATGCGCGTCGATATGCGCAACGAACTCCTGATCGGAAGCGGCGGGATGACGCTGAAGCGCGGCGACACGGTGACGATAGACGGTTCGTCCGGCCAGGTGCTGAAGGGCGCCGTGCCGATGATCCAGCCGGCGCTGTCGGGCGATTTCGGCAAGCTGATGGCCTGGGCCGACAAGACCCGCCGCATGACCGTGCGCACCAATGCCGACACCCCGCAGGACGCCCGCGCCGCCCGTTCCTTCGGGGCAGAAGGCATTGGCCTCTGCCGCACCGAGCACATGTTCTTCGAAGGCGACCGCATTCATGTGATGCGTGAGATGATCCTTGCCGAAGACGAGAAGGGCCGTCGCGAGGCGCTCGGAAAACTCCTGCCGATGCAGCGCTCGGATTTCATCGAGCTGTTTTCGATCATGCACGGCCTGCCGGTGACGATCCGCCTGCTCGATCCGCCGCTGCACGAATTCCTGCCGAAGACGGAAGCAGAGATCGCCGAGGTCGCCAAGGCGATGGCGATGCCGCCCGCTTTCCTCGCCCGCCGCATCGACGCCATCCACGAATTCAACCCGATGCTCGGCCATCGCGGCTGCCGGCTGGCGATCTCCTATCCTGAAATTGCCGAAATGCAGGCGCGCGCCATTTTCGAGGCGGCGGTCGAGGCCGGCAAGTCGACCGGCGAACCGGTCGAACTGGAAATCATGGTGCCGCTCGTCAGCCTGCGCAAGGAACTGGATTACGTGAAGGGCGTCATCGACCGCGTCGCCGAGGATGTCGCCAAAGAGACCGGCGTGCCGATCGCCTATCTCGCCGGCACGATGATCGAGCTGCCGCGCGCAGCCATCCGCGCCCATGTGATCGCCGAAACGGCCGAGTTCTTCTCCTTCGGCACCAACGACCTGACCCAGACGACCTTCGGCATGTCGCGTGACGATGCGGCCGCTTTCATCCCGACCTACCAGAAGAAGGGCATTATCGAGCACGACCCGTTCATCTCGCTCGATTTCGACGGCGTCGGCGAACTCATCCAGATGGCCGCCGAACGCGGCCGCCGGACCCGCAACGACCTGAAGCTCGGCATCTGCGGCGAACACGGCGGTGACCCCGCCTCGATCCGCTTCTGCGAGAATGCCGACCTCGACTACGTCTCCTGCTCGCCCTTCCGCGTACCGATCGCCCGCCTTGCGGCGGCCCAGGCGGCGATCGAAAGGAGGAAGGGATGAACCAAGGGTTCATCCCCTATTTCAGATGGTCCGGCCATTTTCGGGACGTGTGAAATATGGCCAGTATCTCCGCCCGTTCGCGAAGACGATAAAACGCGATATAGGGCGTGCCGGCAATGGTGAGGCGCCGTGTATCTCCATCCGAAGTCAGTCGGCCGACTTTCGGGTGCCACGCCAGCATGGAAACAGCTTCCACGATGCGGCGAACCACGTTTTCGGCAGCCTGTGGATTGTCGAGTGCGATATAGGAGCCGATCTCATCGAGATCTTGCAGCGCCTCGTCCAGCCAGACGAGTTCATCCATTGGGGATGAATTTGCGGATCACCGCGCGCACCGTCTCGGCGGAAGCAAATCGTCCCTCATCAGCCGACTTTTTTCGCTCTGCCAGTTTTTTGACCTGCCACGCGTGCAGGTCGTCGGCTGCCTCCGTCGGCGCCGGCGAAATAGCATCTTCAATCGAGATTGGCTTCTGCGGTTCGCTCATGGAAGGATCATGGCAGATCGAACCGGCTTTTAAAAGCCGATTGGGGATGTTTATGTCATGCCGGCCGTCGCCGAAAAAACAAATAGGCGTTCGGAAATGCAGCCGAGGAGACCATCATGAACCAAGTCACCGTTCTCGCCGTGCCCGTCTTCAGCACGCTCTGTAACGAAGGTTTCCGCCTTCGCCGCGAAGTCTTCATCGTCGAACAGAACGTGCCCGCGGACATGGAATTCGATGCCGACGACCTGACCGCCTTCCACTTCGTCGCCGTCGTTTCGGGTGAGGTCTGCGGCACGTTGCGGGTCATCTATGCGGAAGATTATGCCAAGATCGGCCGGGTCGCGGTCACCAGCCCGTGGCGCGGCAAGGGTGTCGCCAGCGCCATGATCCGCGCCGCCATGGAAGCGCACGGACAAGCCCGCGGCAACCGCTTTCATCTGGCGGCCCAGAGGGACAAGATCTCCATGTACGAACGTTTCGGCTTCAAGGCCTATGGCGAAGAATTCTTCGATGTCGGCATTCCCCATTACGACATGAAGAATTTCTGAAGTCCGCCGTTTTCCGTTTCTGCCCATGGGGGTTTAGGACGACGACCTTCCCGTGTTAGCTTATCCGCCGGGAGCGACAGGGAGGAAACATGCCGCGCTTGGACCACGTCAACATTCATACGCGCGATGCCGACGCGATGATCGCGTTCCTGGGCAAGGTGCTCGGGGCCGAGGAAGGCTACCGGCCGCCCTTTTCCGACCCCGGCCGCTGGCTCTATCTCGACGGCCATCCCTTCATTCATCTGAGCATCGTCACCCGTGACGGCGATTTTCCGCCCGGCATGTTCAACCACGTGGCTTTCGGCTTTTACGATCATGACGCCGCCGTCGAGCGGATCACGGCGACCGGTTACCGCTTCGAACACGACGCCATACCCGATACCGATATCGGCCAGATCTTCGTCTATGGTCCGGAAGGCCTGAAGATCGAGCTGCAATACCGCCGGTGATCGTCATTTCACCGCTGCCGTCTGCTGCGCACCGGTGACACGCCAGACCGTATTGCCGGCGTCGTCGGCAACCAGCAGCGCGCCAGCCTTGTCGACCGCGACGCCGACCGGCCGGCCGCGGGCCGCCTCGTCCTTGTTGAGGAAGCCGGTGACCACGTCTTCCGCCTTGCCGTTCGGTTTGCCGTCCTTGAAGGGCGCGAACACGACCTTGTAGCCGTTGAACTTGTCGCGGTCCCAGCTGCCGTGTTCGCCGACGAACGCACCGCCCTTGTATTTGGCCGGCAGAGCATCGGCGGTGTAGAAAGTCATGCCCAGCGGCGCCACGTGCGAGCTCAGCGCATAATCCGGCGGGATCGCCTTGGCGACCAGGTCCGGCCGCTGCGGCTGCACCCGCGGGTCGACATGCTGGCCGTAATAGCTGTAGGGCCAGCCGTAAAAGGCACCGTCCTTCACCGAGGTCATGTAGTCCGGCACCAGATCCGGCCCGAGCTCGTCACGTTCGTTGATGACGGCCCAGAGCGCATGGGTGGCCGGCTCGAACGTCAGCCCGTTCGGATTGCGAAGGCCGGTCGCGAAGATCCGCGAACGGCCGCTCGCCCGGTCCACCTCCCAGATCGCCGCCCGGTCCTTCTCCGCCTGCATGCCGTTCTCGGCAATGTTGCTGTTCGAGCCGACGCCGACATAAAGCAGCGAGCCATCTGGGCTTGCCACCAGGCTCTTGGTCCAGTGGTGGTCGATCGGGCCGCCCGGAAGCTCGGTCAGCCGCGTGCCGGGGTCGGTGATCCTGGTGTCGCCGGTATTGTAGTGATAGCGCATGATCGCATCGGTATTGGCGACATAGAGGTCGCTGCCGACCAGTGCCACGCCGAACGGCGAGTTGAGGTGATCGAGAAACACGCTCTTCGTTTCCGGCTTGCCGTCGCCATCGGCATCGCGCAACAGGGTGATGCGGTTGCTTTCGCCGCCTTCACCGCCGCCGCCCGTCGTGATCGACTCGATCCAGCCCATCACAAGGTCCTTCGGCCGTTTGACAGGTTCGAGCCCGGGCGCCTTCGATTCCACCACCAGGATATCCCCGTTCGGCAGCGTATAGAGCGAGCGCGGATGCTGAAGCCCGGTCGCCATCGCTTCGATCTTCAGCCCGGCCGCTACTGTCGGCGTTTCGCCGGGCTTCCAGCCAACCACCTTGGCGAGGTGCATCGGCGGAAACAGATATTGCTGCGGTTCTGGAAGCACGGGGTTGGGGCCGACCTGGCTCATCGGATCGAAGCCGTCGGCGGCCTGTGCCGCCACGATGAAGGTCGAGGAGAAAAGAAGCGCGACAGCGGCGGCGCGTCCGGCGCCTCTGGAGGAAATCATGGACATCATTCGGTTACTCCTACGCCATGGCGATAGACCATCGACCAGCCGAGCCAGCCGGTGACGATCAGGATCACGACCGTGACCGCCGAGAGCGTCAGCCCCCAGGGCACGACCGAGGTCCAGGCATCGCGCGTGTGGATGAACATGTTGATCGTGGCGATGACGAGCACGATCAGGTTGCCGATCACATGCGGCCAGGCGGGGCGTTGGCTGCGGATCGCCCGGTCGCCGATGAAATCGACAAGCCCGGCGATCGCCGCGATCAAGCCAAGGACAACGCCGGCGCTGATCAGCCAGGCGGAAAAATTCGCCCACATCATCTCCGCACTTCGCCAATAGGCGATGTCGGTCAGAAGCGTGCCGACAAAACAGGCGATCGGGAAGGGCACCAGCATCGGATGGATCGGATGTCGGGCAATGCGGGCCGTCGAATGGGGGGAATGGGAGGTCGTGGAATGGGTGGGCGAATGGGCCATGGGAAACGTCCTTCAAGCCGTCGACTTATCGGGAGATCCAAACAATTCGACAGGGAAGAAGTTCCCGGCGGGCGATCACGCCTGCGTTTCGGCAATCGCCGCAAAACCTCTAGGCTTTCGCCTAGCGCCGCTCCACGATCACCCGGCGTTCGACCACCATCGGCCGCCACATCATCGCATCGGCGCGGGACTGCATCGAGCGCCCCTCGGCGCGGCGGTCGAGTTCGATGTCGAGCATGCAGCGCGCCATGGCATCCGTGCCGCGCCTGAAGCCGTAGCTGGCGCAGGTGGTCTCGTCCGCCGCACGGCGTTCCTCCGGCGTCATCGTCTGGCAGCCTGCCAGCAGGACGCAAAGCGGGGCGATAAGCGAGGTGACGAGGAGAAGGCTGTGAGGGCGCATGAGATGAACTCCTTTTCATTCGGCCGGGCTGCAACCTTGGGATTCCATTCCGGGCGAAGCTGTTTTACACATGAGCGAGCGCTTTTGCCATGGAGCCTTTGCCGATCCCATGCCCGTCCGTTTTGTCCGGCCCGTTTCCCATTCGGCCTATACGGCCCGCAGGCTGGCCTTCTCGGCTCTGGCGTTGTTCGTGATCGCCGCGCTGGCACATCGTTTCGGTCCCCTGGCGACCCCCGATTTTCTGGCTCTGCTCTTTCTTTCCGCAGCGATCGCCGCCGTTTCCGTGCCTCTGTCGCTGATCGGCCTGATGCGGCTCTGGCAGGTCGGCGCAAGCGGCGGCGTTGCGGCGACGAAAGGGCTGATCTATGCGGCGGTTCCGCTCGCCGTAGTGGCAACCGGCGCCTTCTATTATTTCACCCTGCCGCCGCTCTACGACATTTCCACCGATATTGCCGACCCGCCGCCATGGGTCGCTGAGCCGAAGGCCAGCCAGAAATGGCTGCCGCGCGCGACGGTGATCACGCCTGCCGATCGGCGGGTCCAGTTCGCCGCCTATCCCGGCCTCACCGGCAGGCGTTACGAGGGCGCGCTCGACCGCGTCTATCAGGGTGTGCAGAAGGCGGTGCTTTCCGCCCGCATCGCGATCACGAAGAAGGAAGGCGTCGAGCTGATCGCGCCGGATATCTCCCAGCGCCCCGCGCCGCAGGACGAACAGGC